>CALMMI010000210.1 GCA_937868245.1 uncultured Ignavibacteria bacterium
CTCTTTACGACGAAGTAAATTTCATAATTGAAACGGAAGTACGACCTTACGTAGAGAGAGACGGCGGTAGAATTACCCTTAAAGCAGTTGAAAACGGAATCGTTTACGTGGAGTTATCCGGTGCTTGCCATGGATGCAGCGCATCAGACTTTACCATGCGAGCAGGAGTTGAACGTATTCTCCGTCGAAAGATTCCTTCCGTAACTTCAGCCAAACTATGGAAATAAACTACAAGAACAGCTACTCTTTTTTTTGTACTATACTATAAGGTTTCAATTTATGAAATTCATTGCAGCGTTTATGCTTGTATTTTGCTTTGTTCATTTGGGAAATACAGCACTTAGCCAAACAAATAAATCTAAGAAATCTGTCACTGACCCACAACAAGACACTAAACCAAGAAAATATACAATCAAATCGGGAATTGTTACAATGCAAGCCGATATGACCGGAATGAAATCTACAAGTATCCTCTATTTCGATGATTACGGCAGAAAAGAAATGACAGAAACTTTTGCCGATATAAGTAACACTAAAATTCACGAAAAGGTAATTATCGCCAACGATTACGTCTATACCATAGACCTTATCAAAAATTCAGGGACAAAGAAAAAACTGAATGGCGGACCTGCACCGGGTGCAATAGATTTCAGTGCAATCAGTGAAAAAATGATGCAAGAAATGGGACTTTCCAAACAAGGTACGGATTCTGTTCTTAACAAGCAATGCCAAGTGTGGGTGATGGACTTGAAAAGAATGAAAATGTCTGGAAAATACTGGGTATGGAATAATATACCCCTGAAAAGCAAGGCAGAAGTTGAAGGGCTAAAAGTAGATATACAAGCAGTTAAAATTGACGAGAATCCAAAGCTCCCTACATCTACATTTGATATACCTGCCGGAATGACACTTGAGGAAAAATAAAAGTAATGAATATGATTTATTTAGATAACAGTGCTACAACAAAGGTTGATGAATCGGTAGTAGAAGCTATGCTTCCGTGGCTTCGGGAGAATTATGGCAATGCATCATCCATTTATCAGTTAGGCCGTCAGGCACGTGTGGCAATTGAGTATGCACGGGAAGAAATAGCCTCGCTGATTGGCGCACACCCGGCTGAACTTATTTTTACAAGCGGTGGAACGGAATCAAATAATACCGTTCTGAAAAGCTGCACGTCTGAATCAAATCTGACTGATGAAGTACTCTACAGTGCAATTGAACACCATGCCGTTATACATCCTGCAAAAGAACTCCCACCCAAAATACGGACATCTGCTCTTTCGGTTGACGATAAGGGTATTCTCAACTTGGAAGAATTTGCCAAAAGAAAAACTTCAAAACGGACACTTGTGAGCGTTATGCACGCTAATAATGAAACAGGAATGATTCAGCCACTTGAGAAGATTCGTACAATTGCTCCGGATGCATTGATTCATACGGATGCAGTTCAAAGTTTTGGGAAAATACCGGTGAATATGTATGAAATGGGAATGGACTTCGCTTCCTTCTCAGCTCATAAGATTCACGGTCCTAAAGGTGTAGGAGCATTGTTCATCCGAAAAGGAATAGATTTCAAAGCGCATCAGCAAGGTGGTGGACAGGAACGAAACCGCCGTGCAGGAACAGAATCACCAGCCTTGATTGTTGGTTTCCAAACAGCAGCGCGCCAAGCAGTTCAAGAAATGGCAGCAAGAACTGAAAATATGAAGTCGGCTGTTTCCCTTCTCCGAGAATTGCTTATTCAAACAATCCCGTTAATTCGTATTAATACCGGATTGGAAAATTCCTTACCGAATATCCTGAACGTTTCCTTTTTGGATGCTGAAACCCTGGATGGTGAAGCAATCCTTCAATCACTCGATATTCATGGCATTGCAGCTTCTAACGGCTCTGCTTGTGTTTCGGGAAGTTTGCAACCTTCTCACGTGCTAAGTGCAATGGGGCGTTCTGATGCTGAGGCAAAAGCCGCTGTCCGTTTTTCGGTAAGTAAGGATACGACTGAACGGGATATACGCATGGCAGCAAATGCACTTGCGGAGGTAATGATTGCGCTTAGGCAATAGTTTTCTTTTCGATTTAGTATTTTTTGCAAAAAAAAAAAAAAAATAATCGTATCCTTTCTATTGCTTTTCGGCATATCGATTGCACATTCACAAATTACCCTTAAAACAACCCCTACATTTAACAGTATCGGCTATATATTAACATCCCAAGATACAAATTTTACATCCGCTACTCAGTTAACCATCACCTACAAGGAAATCAACGGGCAAAATTGGAAACAAGCGTTTCCCCCGTCATTCGACAGCCTATCGAAACAATGGCGCGGCAGTTTATTCATGCTTGATTCCAATACAAAGTACAATATAAACATACTGGCAATTGGCAGTCCTAAAAGCCTGCTCATCACCGATTCTGTAACTACACTAATACCTCCGGTTTTTACTCAAACTGGCAATGTTATGTATGTAAGTCCGTCGGGGACTGGGACAGCGTATTCTTTCTTACAACCAGGTAACTTGCAAACGCTCCTTTCTTCGGGTATTTCATGTGGAACTACTGTAATTCTACGTGGAGGGGATTATTATATTGGAGATTTAAACCTAAACCTTCAAAGCAACTGTACTGAAGGGACACCGATTATCTTTACCGCTGCACCTGGTGAAACTCCTGTTTTTAACGGGGGTGATACAACTCAATATATCTGGACAAAAACCCCAGCAGATACTACTATTTATACCACAACTGCACATTCTGATATTGCATATACTTCTCTCTGTTTATTGAATGATTCACTACGGCTTTACCCGTACGGTTTGCTTGTGCCTGCGGCTTTTCCCTATCCGTCGTTAACGGATTTGGGATACGATCTTTCGGGGTTTTACAGAAAGGACTCTACCTTTTATTTTAAAACACTCGACGGGCTCAATCCAAACAATCAACACCTCACCTTCTCCTCAAAATCCCGATGTATAACAATCGACGGCAACAACAAGAACAACTATATGTATCTAAAAGGAATTACGTTTAGATACTACGCAAAACCCATTATTACTAAAAATATCTTATCGCTTGTTGACGGCGACTACCCTGCTTCCACCATAATATTCAAGAATACAAAGAATGTGGTAATAGATAACTGTCGTTTTGAATATTGCAATTGGCCTGTTAATTTTTCCGACAGCTGCGCGGGCACTCTTATTCAGAACTGTACATTCATTGATGGTGTTGGCAAATACTCGCATGGTGCATTCAAGCAAACTCGGGATGTTATCGTGTTTGACCAAGGCACCTACGGACGGTATATGGAATACGCAGCTCTTAATTTGGGATCTCAAGCATATAGCACTATCATTAGAGGCAATACTGTTGACGGCTATATAGGAGGGTTGGTAGGGAAAAGTTTATCTACCGACGTAGCATCAAACGAAACAGACATTTACAACAATCATATCACCAATTGCTATAACGGAATTAATGCAGACGGCGGCAGTATCAATACACGGATATGGAATAATACAGTTGAGCATTGTTCGGTAGGATTATCGTTTATCAATGCGAGTTTCGGACCAAACTATATTTTCAGAAATGTTATCCATCACATCATCGAACGGAAAAACCATAACGATATCTTCTTCTTGGACTGCGACAATATAACGTCCACCAAGATATGGGGAACAGGAATAAAACTAAACGCCTCACCAAGGACAACTAATCCTCCTGATATGATTTTCGTTAACAATACCTTTCATACAGCAGATACAATTGGATTTGATATGTATTTGTGGAACAGTACATGGAAGTCAATATATAGCAGAAACAATATTTACTATTCCGAAGGTATGTCCTCGTTTTTCCTTGACGGTATTAAAGACGATGATCTGTATAATTTCAATTCCAGGAGTGACTGCTATTATAACAAGAACAATACGATTGCAACTATCCAACCGACTAACGGGATTCCTGAATGCAACCGATACCCGAATATTGCAACGTTCAATGAAGGTTTACGGAATATTACAAAGGATACACGATGTTCGGTTTCAAACGGATTAACAGCAAACCCCGAGTTTAAGAGTATCACATCGAACGATTACTCATTATCTTTGGTAAGTCCTCTTATTGACAAAGGGGAAATTATTCCCGGGTTCAATGATACCTTTTCGGGTACATCTCCCGATATTGGCGCAATAGAACACCCTGCTTCCGTTTCTGTACACGAAGAATATGAAAATACCCCCAACCAATTTTCAATCTACCCCAACCCTACGAGTGGAAATGTTTTTATTCGTTATTATGGAAAGAACGGGAAGGAGCAATTCGATATTTACTCTATGCTTGGAAAGAAAGAAACATCACTGACCGGATTAAACGGATCGAATGAACTAAAAGTTCCGGTTGATAATTTAACGAGCGGCGTATATTATATTAGAAGATGCTCAACAGGTGAAACTATACCGCTTGTTATTTTGAATAATTAAACATTAAATTCTCGATGAAATCAGTTTATACTGTTCTGCTTTTGGCAATTGCCAATACATTCATGACTTTTGCATGGTACGGTCATCTCAAATTCAGCGAGCTTGACTGGTTTAAGAAATTGGGACTTGTCTCGATTATTTTTATCAGTTGGGGAATCGCACTTTTGGAATACTGTTTCCAAGTTCCGGCAAACCGTATAGGGTATAGTGAAAATGGCGGTCCATTTTCCTTAGTACAACTAAAGGTGATTCAAGAAGTGGTTACTTTAGTGATTTTTACAATTTTCACAACAGTTTTCTTCAAGGATGAGTCGCTTAAACTTAATCATATAATCGGGTTCGGATTTTTAGTTTTAGCGGTGTATTTCATTTTCAAAAAATAGACACGTGATTATATATTTGGAACAATATTTTACCTAAGAATCGTCAATTATATTCTATACTTCGCTTATTAACATCTACAATTATTATATTTATCAAACTCTAAGGTTTCCATGAAAGAATTTGCAAATGAAGTTTATTTAGACTTCACAAAGCCGGAAATAGCACAGCAGCAACGTCAAGCATTAGATAAAGTCCGGGCATCGTTCGGCAAAGAATATCCTAATATCATCAATGGGGTGGAAGTAATAACCGCAGATAAAACCCGGTCGGTAAATCCTGCAAACCTTGATGAAGTAATAGGCGTTTTCCAAAAATCCGGTAAAGATGACGCCGAAAAAGCAATGCAAGCTGCTTTAACTGCGTTTGAATCATGGAAAAAAGTTCCGATGGAAACAAGAGCCGATTTTCTGTTTAAAGCCGCAAATGTTATCCGTGAACGTCGCCTCGAAATTAATGCTTGGATGGTGTCCGAAGTAGGGAAAAACTATCTTGAAGCCGATGCAGATACATGCGAAGCAATTGACTTCCTTGATTTTTACGGACGCGAAGCTCTTCGGTATGGCGGTAAGCAGCCGATTGTTCCAATCCCCGGGGAAAACAACGAAATGGTGTATATTCCTCTTGGGGTGGGAGTGGTAATTCCTCCCTGGAATTTCCCGTTTGCAATTTTGGTTGGGATGAGTGCGGCGGCGATTGTTTGCGGAAATACAGTTGTCCTAAAACCATCATCCGATTCACCTATGATGGGATGGCTTTTTTCAGAAATTATGCGTGAAATCGGTTTGCCCTACGGTGTATTGAATTATCTTGTGGCAAGTGGTGCCGAAGCAGGTGATTATCTGGTAACACACCCTAAAACACGTTTTATTTCCTTTACCGGTTCGATGGAAGTGGGTCTCAGAATCAACGAACTCGCTGCAAAAAATGCTGAAGGACAGATATGGATTAAACGTGTTGTAGCGGAAATGGGCGGTAAGGACTCAATCGTTGTAGATTCACAGACCGATGTGGACACAGCGGTTCAAGGTGTGGTAGCAGCAGCGTTCGGTTTCCAAGGACAAAAATGCTCTGCTTGTTCACGGGTAATCGTTGATGCAAAAATTTACGACGAGTTTACCGATAAGCTCAAAGTTGCTGTTGAGAAACTACAAGTAGGGAATCCTCTTGATAATTTCTTCTGCGGACCGGTAGTATCGGCAAAGGCAGAACGTTCTATCCTAAATTATATCGAAATAGGTAAACAGGAAGGCAGACTACTAACAGGCGGAAGTAAAGTGGAAGGATTAAACGGATATTATATCCAGCCTACAGTAATTGCTGATATTGACCCGAAAGCCAGAATCTCACAAGAAGAGATTTTCGGACCTGTGCTGGCAGTTATTAAATCAGAGAATTTTGAAGATGGCTTGTCTATCGCCAACAATACTATTTACGGTTTAACCGGTGCGGTTTATACTGACGATGCAGAGAAATTATCACAAGCTCGTGACGAGTTTTTTGTTGGAAATTTATATCTGAACCGTAAATGTACAGGTGCACTCGTAGGCGGCAATCCATTCGGTGGTTTTAATATGAGCGGTACCGATTCCAAAGCAGGTGGACGCGATTATTTACTCTTATTCTTACAGGCGAAATCAATCAGTGAAAAGATTAAAAAGTAACAACTTTTTTAACTGGAACTCTTTATGCACTTTTGAGAAAAACCCGCGATACGAACAGTAAGGCGGGTTTTTTGATTCTGTTTTGATAAAAATCAGAACGATACTATTTTGTCCTATGCCAAGTCACTAATTTCTTGTAAGTTGCACTCCAATTTATGTGAGAATTTTAAAGTGATTCTATGAACTATGCACCTATACTAGAAGCAATGAAAGTGCTAATTGTAGATGATGAGCGATTGAGTAGAACCATTCTATCTCGATTTGTTGCCAAGAGGTTTCCTTTTTGCGACGTGATGGAAGCCGAGAACGGACTGGAAGGATTGGAACGCGTAAACCAAGAGTCACCTGATGCTATTTTTCTTGATTTGCGTATGCCAATCATGAACGGAATTGAAATGCTCGAGGCATTACGCAACAATCCCTTTCATACCGAAACACCGGTTATAATCACTTCAGCCATTCAGGAAAAATCTGTTGTTATGCGTCTTACTCAGTTAGGTATTGAGGGTTATCTCCTTAAGCCGATTGATATAGACGGTGCATATATACGTATCGGCAAAATGTTGATGTCAATCCGTGATCAAAAAGGTAAGCCTAAATTACCAAAGATCACCAATCTTTCCGTAGAAAAATACCATAAAATTCTTCTTGTGGATGATGACCCTACTTTCAGGATGTTTTTTGCATCTATGATAGGTAACCGATGCGAAGTATTGATGGCAGAAGACGGAAGTGAAGCATACCGTATGGCTCAAGAAAACGAGCTCATTACTGATGTTTGTATATCAGAAGGATTACCTGAAGGGAACGGACTGCAAAACAGAAGATTTTTAGCTAAAAAACTAAGAGAACTCAAACGCGAGCGTCCGATTGAAATACTCATTTGTGCAGAGCGCGACACTCTCCATGAAGATGAAAAATTATTCTTCCAAGGAATTTTGCGCCGAACTTATGTTCAAAAACTGTTTCTAGAATCACTCCTCAAAAAATTGTTTAAAGATGATTCAAAAGAAGGTGCATTCAGGCACGTGGTAGCCAATCAATTCGGTGAAAAAATCCAGGCTGCTCTTGTTACCGAACTCCCTTCGTTTATCACCGAAAATGTTGCAATTCTGGATGATAAGGTAGCAAATATAGTTTCAAACGAACATTCTGAGTCTATCAGTGTGTATGTTCGCGAAGGGAAAATTGACATTTCAATCGGTATTGACGGATTGTTGCAACATTTCGAACAATTAGCCAAACTCAGGGGCGATGGAACTTACAAAACCTCTGTAAATACTAACCAGATATTTCAAGAAACCTTAAATGCTATCACTAAAATTTTCTTGGAAATTCTAAACAAATTCAATTATTCTGCAAAAGTAAATTCCGAAAGTTGGAAACAGCAAAAGGAAGATAATCGTCGTGTGCAGATTTACAGTATTCCCTTCCGTTTTGGAAGCGGCGAAGAATTTGTATGCAGAGTGTGGTTTAATGATGTATCGTAGTACATTAGCTGATGGCTTTTAGCTGATGACTTTTAGTTGATAGCTAAAGAAAGTAATGCACTGTTACACATTTATTTAAGCCGGTTCGGTGGTACAACCGAATCGGCTTTTTTTATTGACCTTTACCGAAGGTAGTAACCACAATATTACCATCCCACCTAACACACAATAGGATTATATGCGAACAGCTAAAAGCCATCTGCTAAAAGCTATCAGCTTCTTCAAACCGTCTTACTACCCTTCTTCTCCTGTAACTGGCACGAATCACAATGCTGCTCATCAGAATAATTTTGAGACTCAATTTGAATTGTTGAATGAACTAACAGGAATTTCATTTCGAGCATTGTTCTAATCTCGTGAAGAATACCATCATGGTGCGAATCCGAAGGAACTACAATATGTGCACTGATTGTATTTTCACCCGGGCTTATCTGCCATATATGAATATCATGTACACTAACCACACCATCAATTTCAAACAACGCTTTTTCAATATCATCCTTCGAGCCTTCATCAGGCGCGGTGTCCATAAGTACAATTCCTGAACTCCGTACTAATCTCCACGCACTCTTGATAATAAATAGCGATATACCAAAAGAGAGCAGCGAGTCAATCCACGATTGATGGGTATAGTAGATAAGTACTCCGCCTATGATTACGGCAACTGACGAGAGCAAATCAGTCATCACATGCAGGTATGCACTCCGTGTGCTGATATGGTGAGATTTATATAGTACCAAGGCACTGATTCCATTTGCAATAAGTCCAATCGTTGCCACAACAATCATTTCGAGCGACAGTACCTCCTGCGGACGAAAAAAACGCTCTACAGCTTCGTACATCAGAAAACTGCAAATGCCCAGCAGAACCACACCGTTCACCAACGCTGCAAGTACTTCAATCCGTCTGAAACCGAAAGTATATCTGCGTAACTTTTCAGTATCTGTTTGGGAGCGTGCATAGAATCGCAGAGCTAAAAACGCTATTACCAATGCCCCGACATCTGCAAGCATGTGTCCTGCATCAGAAAGTAATGCCAGCGAATGGGAGAAGAAACCACCAACCACTTGGGCAATGAATATACTTGAGGTACATGCCATTGCAATTTTTAGAGCACGTGAATCATTGGCAATTTCTGCATGATGACTATGACCGTGATCATGACTATGATCGTGATTATGATGACTATGATTGTGGCTCATATATACACTTATAAATTAATCTGCTATGAAGAATCTCAATTTCTTCACTTCAAAATTACGAAAAAAGAAAACCTCACGAGCCGTAAAAGCTCATGAGGTTCCAAGGCTTGATTGCTTTTCGCAATCGGAAAAATCAACTGTTTTCTTTAGGAACTTCTATAAACACAAGACGTGTTCCGTCCTTAGTTTTTAGTTGTAAGCGGATAACATCACCACGTTTGGCATCCATTGCTTTTTTAAGTTGAGCAGGTGTTTGTATGGATTGCTTATCGGCTTTTGTAATTACTCCATTTGGATAGAGTCCTCTTTCGGCGGCTTCGCTGTATTGATCTACCTTTGTAATCACTACTCCGTTTTCAACATCATTGTCTTTTTTAGCTTTTTCAGTTAAAGAACTTACGGAAAAACCAAGCTGTTTAAATGTTACAGGTTTGTTACTGTCTTCATCCAATTCTTCGCCGGGTCCAATGCCTTTTTTGGCATTATCTGCAAGTTTGTCGTCATCTTTCGGCTGCAAAGTAACGGATTTGTTAATTACCTTTCCATCCCGCCACACTTTGAGTTTTACGGTTTCGCCAGCACGATGCTGAACAACGCGGCTTTGAAGTTCATTTGAAGTATTTACAGGCAGACCGTCCAATTCCAAAATCACATCACCCGATTCAAGACCTGCTTTTGAAGCAGCTCCGTTTGGAAGCACATTATCTACCAATACTCCGGCAACATTATCAAGCTTCATGCTTTTAGCAATTACTTCATCTACCGAACGAATCTGAACACCGATATATCCGCGATCCACCTTGCCGTCATCCATAATATCCAAAATCACTGCTTTTGCAAGATTAACCGGTATTGCGAAGCCGTAGCCGGAGAAATACCCGGTACGTGATGCAATTGCCGAATTAATTCCTATCAGGCTTCCTTGAAGGTTAAAGAGTCCTCCACCGCTGTTTCCCGGGTTGATTGCTGCATCCACCTGTATAAAATTTTCAATTGCATAACTATTGTTATTCAATCCTAACGCACCTCTTCCCAGTGCGCTTACTATACCCGATGTAACAGTAGAATGCAACCCTAACGGATTACCTACAGCAATAACCATTTCGCCAACTTGTACTTCATCGCTGTTACCAAAATGAACTGCAGGAAGTCCTTTTGCTTCAATTTTCAATACAGCAATATCTGTAAGCGGGTCACGACCGATAAGTTTCGCCTTATACTCTTTTTTATCGCTGAAAATAACTTTTATACCATCGGCACTTGCATCCTCAACCACGTGGTTATTCGTTACAATGTAGCCATCTTCGGTTATAACTACACCCGAACCGGCACCTTCGGATTTTTGAGTGCGGTCGTCACCTCCGCCGCCATTTTCATCTTGCGAGCCATCATCAGGTTGACCAAAAAACTTAAAAAGATCAGGTAATCTATTCTTTGGGACTTTTGTTTCTGTAAGTACGTTAATACTAACCACAGACGGGTTAACCGACTTTGAAACAGACTTATAGGCATCGTTCAATGCTTTTACCGTTTCGTTCATCATCACAGGAGGGTTTTTAGCACCTACGTCTTTAAGTCCTCCGGCAAACAGAGACCCCATTCCGCCAGTACCAAAATTGGATACCAGAACCACCCCAAAAATAATTCCTACACCAATAAGCATAATTGCTGCGGCGAGAGAACGTTTATTCATAAATTTATTCCTTATAGTATTTTAAAATGAAAATAATTGTAAAGAGAATGTGCAAATCATTACATTGGTATCAATTTCATTTATCATCTATACTTTTCCTGTTAGATTATTACGAGTTTCATTTTCAATAGCTATTGCAATTTCTTCTGCAATACGAAGGGCTTCGGCAGCATCAACTGCACTGACTGCTATAGACGAATGTCCTAAAATTGCATTGATAAAAGCGCGCTGTTCCTCCGCAATTGCATTCACCTGAGGTGATATGGGTTGTTCGTACACAATAGATTTCTTAACATCGCCTGCATCAATACTGCCAAGCATCATTGCAGGTGCCGATGATGTTTCTTCACCGTCTTTCAACATACGGTACACATCCACAGAACCTTTGGCAAAATCAACCGAAAGGTATGCATCTTTTTGGAACAGACGCATTTTACGCATCGGTTGGGCGGATATTCTGGAAGCCGTTAAGTTTGCTACACATCCATTGGCAAAGCGAATCCGTGCATTTGCTATATCAGGTGTTTCGGTAAGTACTGCCACACCATGCGCATCTATACTCACAACCGGTGACTTTACCAGCCATAAAGCTATATCTATGTCATGAATCATTAAATCCAATACAACCGAAACATCCGTTGCCCTTGGTTTGAACTGAGCCAAACGGTGTGCCTCAATAAACAACGGAGCAATATTATAACCTTGGAGGGCAGCCAAACCGGGGTTAAATCTTTCTACATGCCCCACCTGTACAAGTACTTCTTTTTGTCTGGCAAGTTCTATTAGTTTTTCTGCTTCTTTGTACGTGGCGGTAATCGGTTTTTCAATAAAGCAGTGCTTTCCTGCATTAATTGCCTGTACTGCCAGTTCATAATGGAAGGATGTTGGTGAAGCAATCGTAACTGCATCCACAGAGGCAAATGCTTCTTCGAGTGTTGCAAAAACCTTTACACCATTTTCCTCCGACACCTTCTTTGCCTGCTCGGGGTTTGGTTCGTAAATTCCTACCAGTGTTGCATTATCAGCAGTTTTCCAAAGGCGTGTATGGATACTTCCTAAATGTCCGGCTCCGAGTACTGCTATTTTAATCGTTGTTGCTTGTTTTGTCATTCGCGATCTGTATTAAGATTACTGTTTAATTTATATATTTCAACCACTTATACTATAAAAATTTCTTGTCGGTTTATTTAGATTATCGTTACTATGCTTCTAAAAATTTCATTATCATTTTGAGGAGTGTTGAAACGTAATGAGTTGCTGTTTGTTGTACTGTAAGTGTTATTTTACGTTAAGACGAACCAATATTTTCTTCATTTTTTTCAACAAAAAAGCGGAAGGATAAAAATCCCTCCGCTTTTTCTTTTGAATAAACCTGAATACAACCGATTATTATTTAACAATAACGATTTGTTGTTCTTGTTTGTATGGACCTGATGACAAGCGAAGCATATATGTACCTGAGCTTAAGCCTTCAACAGGAACTTTAACACTATAGTTGCCTGCTTCAAGAGTACCTGTAGCTACAACTCCAACTTTTGCACCGGAGTTGTTGTAGATAGCAAGTTCTGTTGAACCTTTCAATCCGATTGAGAACTCAACTTCTGCACCGCTAGCACCAACCGGATTAGGGCTGATTGGTGTCATGCTGTACATTACGTTTTTGCTGTCAACCTTACGGATAATGAATGCGCAAGTTGGATTCAATTTCACCAAACCTGGCTCTGTTGTGATTTTAGCACAAGCACTGTTTGTTGTAATTGTAGTTTTAATTGCTGTGTTGTCTGTACCGGTAGGTAAGAATGTAAAGAAATACATTTTTACAATTTCACCCGGTGCTGTTAATGGTTGTCCGGTTGTAGTCATGATAAACTCAACTTTGCCATTTAGACCTTTCGTTTCTTTCATGCTGTCGATTACAAATCCTGCTGCTGCTGCACCTGCAACAAATTCAGTTAATGAAGGAGCAAGCAAGCGACCATCATATTCTACTGTTAAACTTAGTTTTGTTACCCCTGCATTGAGAGCGATAGGATCTTTAAGTGTAATTGGAATAGATATCTTTGTACCGATATCAGCTTTAGGATTAGTACCTGTAGATGCTGTGCTTGTATAATCAACAGCAATACCGGTAATATCAACTGCAGTATCACGACCTAAATCTGCACTGTAGATATGGAGTTTGATAGTTGTAGAACCTGAAGCTGTTGGAGTATAGCTAATTGTAACAGGAACAGGAACTCCATCTGCTGCCAAAACGAATGGAACATTTGGATTTGCAGGGGATGTAATTGCAAACTGAGGGTCTGGATCTAGCTCAAGTTTATCGATAAGGAATGCTTTGTTACCTGTGTTTTTAATATATACTTTAGTTGTTGTACCAGTCGTACCAACACAAATATTATTAATCACATCACCTTCAGCAAGGATGTTAGGGTTAGGAATAAAATCAACTTTACCATAACCAGACCAAATTGAAGTTACTTCAGCTTCTGCATCACTAACCGTTGTTAAAGATGAAGTATGTTCACCTTGAGTAGGAGCTAAAAACTCACAAATATCAACAATGATTTTTTCATTTGGTTGTATGTATTTGTTATTAGGGAATCCAATTGATTGTTTATCATAATGGAATCCTTCAACACTATAGGTAGTCAAATCTTCATCAATATAACCACCCGGCACAACTGTCAAGTCAGTAAGTTTTACTGAATCCTCATAAGTCCAAGATACGTTTTCAATGGTTAACGTTTTAGTACTTTGCTTAAGCGTACCAACTGTTGTTGTATCGAAACGAATATTATTTATTGACAAACGACCTATAATACCGGTTCCCTTTAATTCTGAGGATGCAATTACACCAGGCGTATTTGTAGTGAAATTAATCGTTACACTATGATCACCTGTTGTTTTTGGGTTGAATTCAACAGGGAATGTTTTCTTGTTTGCAACTCCGGGTTGAATTGTAAGGCCATTGAATTGAGTAAGATCTAAATTAAAGTTTGGATCTGAACCACTTGCACTTTGAATAGTAACAGCTTGTGTACCATCGTTCTGCAATTCAATAGTTGCAGGATATGGTGTAGTAGGATTGATACGTTTGCGTTTCCAATCATAAGGAGTTGCAATCAATCCTGGTTCAACAGCCACACCTTTTAGTATAGAAACACTGTCAGTCTTCTTAGCATCACTTGAGAATGTAATAGAGCTAGTGAATGGTCCAACAGTAGGTGGAACAAAATCTACACTAAACTCAATATATCCTTTTGGAGCAATTTTTACAGGATATGGATATGGCGGTGCCCAATTAACAGGTTGAAATTGTGTTCCTGTAATGGCTGTTAGATGATCGTCACCAGTAACTATTAAATCAACGCGACCTGTGTTGTGAACTCGCAATCCTGGCCATGAATTAGTAGTACCTTTGGAACGTGTTCCATAATCATAGTCATCCACCATTATTTCAGGACTTGCAATTTCTGCAGTTAGCTTAGTTTTTGGGAATTCAACGCATTCATTTCCGATAATGATTTGATCTTCATACAAACCGTCGGGAATATTTGTAAATGAAATCTTTACGTCTTTTGTTCCATTAGGTAACAAATCAATTGGTATAACAATACTCTTGTCAATTGTAAATCCTTGATTTTGATTTTTCAAGGCTAGTTTCGTTATTTTTAGTGGAGTTGGACCAGTATTTGTCAACTTTATAGTCAATGTTTGAATCGAATCGCGTTTCATTAGACCATAATTGAGATAATCGCTCGGATCAATTGTAAGGTTGAATGCTTTGTATTCAACAACAACGATAGAATCGTTACCTGCACGGTCGATAAACACCAAGAATGCACGTGCATCTTTGCTAGGATCGATAACTTTCAAGTTCCAATCGGTTGTACGTGTAGTACCTACAATCAGTTCGTGTTTTGTATCGTAGTTAAACTCGTAGTTGGTACTTGAATCCAAATCCATATAGATAAGACCTAGATTTGAACGTGAAGCATCGTCATCAGGATAATCTGTAACCATACCGTCTTCTACCGAACCGTCACATTTAATTGTAAATGTAGGGCGAGGTTTTACTGTATCTTTTACTTCCAAATTACCTAAGGCAACGCTAGTAGGCATACCATAAGAGTCATAATTCGAGAATCCGTATGCATAAGCAGCAAAAGGTGTTTTTGCACGGAGACGGTATGTGTTGTCACCAGGCAAGATCAATTGCTTACAAGCATATTTTTGACCGTTTACAGGTACTGCAAATACATAGCCGGGACTTCCGCCGAAACGGGCACTTACTTTTTTCCATTCAAACTTACCACCTACGGATATTGCAAATTCAATATCATCAGGAATAGCACCATCAGGTGTTAATTGATATACTAAGTTTACATAGTGGCTTTTAAAGTTGTTATTACTTGTAATAGCGCCGGGAGTACACCATACGATCTCTTTTTGATATTGTTCAAAAGGAGAAAGTATAAGCATAAATGGATCGCTCGATACGTTATCATCTGTTTGTCCCGGATTATATTCTTCAACATAAATAGGCTTGTCAGCTGTAATAACAACTGCTTTAGGATCACCATCGAATGAGCGGCGTTCTACATAGCCATAATCAAGTTGACGTGAGGAACGCGAAATGTTAAGCCATTGTTGACCATCACGATATACAGTAGTATTTTTTTCTTTTGCATAAATACGAATCACAGGATTCTTTTTACGACCGTAGAATGGAGTACAGTGATATTCTTTACCCCATGTGAACGTAGGCAATTCCATTTCCGACATATAGTCGCAAGCATAAACACCTGCAGGCACATTAGCACATTGATTACCTGATACAACCGCAACCGGCTTACTTGCTACAACACGGCTACCGGAAATATCTTGAAGATCTCCATTACTGGAGATACATAAAACATCGCCTTTGTGAGTAAGGTTAAAAACTTGTGAAATCTTGCCTGGTTTCAAACCACCAGAAGTTTCAGATTGTAATGTTCCACCCATTTCGAAGTACACAGTTGTTTCATCGTAAGCAGCTGTAATTGTGCTTTCCGCTACCAGTTGATAGCCAGATCCAACTGCTGTGTATTGAGGATATGACGAAATTATATATTCTTTACCCAACGAAGAAACAGGAACGGCAAGGAAGCCGTCGCTTGTATAGTTATAACGGGTTACACCATAACAAACAATTGGTGCTGCTGACGTTACGTGAACACCTGCTCCTGCATATACCTGTTCAATCGGTGCGGGAGATCTTCCGGGTTTAACAAATGGTTGAGCTGCTCCGGTACCCAAAACAAACTCTACTACATCATTAGCTTGGCAAAGTTTGGTCATTTTCACGGCTTTGCCCGGAATTTCAAGAGTAATAAGTTGCTTTGCCCCTGAAGCGACAAAAACCCGGCAACTATTCATAAACCCTGCGGATTCCTCTTCATAACAGGGAGGAAAGGAAAAGTAAAACTCAGTGCCTGCATTGTTAGCACCTAACATAGAAGGCAACTTTTTGACATCGGTTTCGCCTGCCCTTGCGGACGAAATCAACATCGTACTTACCACCAGAATGGCGGCAAGTAAAGAGTACAGTTTTTTCATGATAAAAAACTCCTTAATGATAAAATATAAGATAAACAGTAGATAATTTTCATGGAGATAGTAATGTCGATAGATATATGGGAACCTGTTTAGTATTAGATTATGCGTTGTAGTTAATACAGATATAATTTAAGTACTTATGGAACAACAAGCGGAGATTCTTTTTGTAAATTTTGTACAACTGAACTTAAATCAGCGTGTACAGTGAATCAAAAATCGTAACAGAACGTTATTACATTAATTTAGACAAGAATAAGAAGCTGATACTTTATTAAATCAGATTCTTTATTTGAGACGCTTTTTATAAATTTTTGTCTTTCCTGAAAACCACTCTGCCTGTGTGAAGAAACATCAAAAACAGTTTTTGGAAAAACTAATAAACTACCACAAAGTTGATTTTCTACTTTCTTTGTTTTAAAAAGAGTTTGTGAACGAAACTACATGAAACTCTTTTTAAAATACCCACTTGGCAAAGCGATTATTAAAACACCGGGAAATTTAGTAATTATTTACTACATGAGCAAGTAGTTTTAAATCTGAAAGCAAACCAAAAAAAATATTTCTTAAACTCCAAATTGTCATCACCCGTAGGTACAAGAACAAATTGTAATCTTATAAGTTATATTTATTAAGATTTCCCGGATAATCCTGCGTTTTTTGGTGCATTTTTATTTGAGCATTAAGAATAACACCAAAACGAGAAAAACGTTGCAGATTATTATCTGATTAACACAAATTGTTGGGCTACCATACCTGTTCATTACAAAAAACTATGCCGTAATCTCACCTTTTTGCTAATTTAGCAGAAAACAGACCCTCTAACTCCCGACGTCAACACTTTTTCTGACCATGAAAAACAGATTTCATCTGGATGTGCTTCTTACCGCTCTTTGTGTAGCGTGCGGATTGTGGCTGCTTTCGCTGGTTGCATTAAAAGTTGATTTTCTTAATCCTTTTGTACAAAGCTTACGGGATTTTGAAATGACCGATGTAATTTTCTCTAAACTTAACCCTACCGACCTTGCCGATACAAATATCGTAATCGTTAATATCGGCAACCTTTCCCGTCCTGACATTGCAAAAGAAATCGAACGTATTCAAGCTCAACATCCGAAAGTAATTGGCTTGGATGCTTTCTTTATGAAAGAAAAAACTCCTGAATTGGATTCACCACTTGTAGCTGCTATTGCTGCTTCGCGAGATAATATTATCCTTGCCAGCCGCCTTCGTTATAATGACAGCACTGAAACTTTTGACTCTTGTTTACGTTCTCATCCAAAATTTTCAGCGGCAACAGGATTTGCAAATGTTGTAACCGAGGAAGCTGAAGGACATAGAACGATTCGATCTTTCGCCCCTAAGGAGACTGCCGGCTCTATTGTAGAAAAGAGTTTTG
>CALMMI010000211.1 GCA_937868245.1 uncultured Ignavibacteria bacterium
GCTCTTGCTGTAATTGCAATAGAAAACGGAATGCCCGATTGGGCTTCGTTCAAACGGAAAATTACCGAGGAAGATTGTCTCTACCCGGATACATGGAGTTCACATTTCAATACGTGGTACGTAAACTATGATAAGGCTAAGGAGCATCTTGAAAAGACAGGTGGCTACTTACTGAGTTACCGAAAGCAATACTTTGTTTGTGAAAGCGGGTATATTCAAGCACTCGGACTAAGCCAGTTTGAAGACGAATGGGAGCTTATCGGATATGATTGGGTACAGCCAGCCGATAAGAAGGCATGGAAGGTACTCTTTCAAGAAGCAGAAAAACAGTATTTGGCGCGAATGCCGAAATAAGGTGAAAATGTAACAGGCGTTAAGGAAAGAAAATCCTTAACGCCTGTTTCGTTTTTATATTTAACATCATGTCGGCTGTTTGCCGCAGTGAATCGATTAGTTTTAAAATGGTTTATTGTGAGTAGAGATAGGGCATTGCCCTATCTATGAGCGTGCTGACAATAATATGTATGGATAACTAATATCAGCATTCGGAAGATAGGGTAATACCCTATCTCTACGGAATTTCTAAACCAATTTAAGGTTCGAAAGAAGTTACTCCGAACACTATCTTTACACCTGCATAACACCGGATTTCCACTCTTTACTATCAGCATTATGAGAAGCAACAGCAAGTCCACGGGAAACTATAAATCGTGTTTCGGTGGGTGACACTATCCCATCCACCCAAAGTCGGGATGCTGCATAGAGTGGTGCTGTTTGAGCAGTATAGCGGTCTTGAATCTCTTTCAATAGTTCTTGTTGTTCTGCTTCTGTCAGCTTTTTACCTTCTTTTTCTAAGGAGGCAAGTTTAATAGTTAGTAGAGTTTTTGATGCTTGCGCCCCACCCATCACAGCTATTTGTGCAGAAGGGTAGGCATATATTAGCCGCGGGTCATACGCTTTTCCGCACATTGCATAATTACCTGCTCCGTAGCTGTTCCCGACGATAAACGTAAATTTCGGGACAACAGAATTAGACACTGCGTTCACCATCTTAGCCCCATCTTTAATAATACCACCTTGCTCAGCACGAGTACCTACCATAAAGCCCGTTACATCCTGAAAAAATACGAGCGGGATACCTCGTTGATTGCAATTCATAATAAACCGTGCAGCTTTATCTGCACTTTCAGAATAGATAACTCCGCCTATTTGCATCTCTCCTTTGCCTGAACGGACAATCTCCCTGTTATTTGCTACAATTCCTACAGCCCAACCGTCAATTCTTCCATATCCACAAATGATGGTTTTACCGTATTCTGCTTTATATTCATCGAGTTCGGAATTATCAAGAATCCTTGCTAAAAGTTCATAGCCACTATATGGTTTGGTTCTTTCGGCAGGAATTATAGAAAGTAGCTCATCAGCAGCAAACTTAGGAGGATTTGAAGCAATACGGTCGAAAATATTTTTTTGACCTTTTGCAGGTGCAAACTTATTAACCAGAGAGCGGATTGTTTCAATTGCTTCTTGATCATCTTTTACTTTATAATCAATAACACCCGAGATGGATGCATGCATTTCTGCTCCGCCGAGAGGCTCTATACCTGTTTTTTCTCCTATCGCAGCCTCTACCAAAGCAGGACCAGCTAAAAAAACACTTCCAGTGCCTTCAACTATGATTGCCTCATCACTCATAATAGGTAGATATGCTCCTCCTGCCACACATGGACCCATTATTGCAGCAATCTGTGGAACACCTAAACTAGATAGCAAGGCATTATTACGAAATTGTCTTCCAAAATGCTCTTTATCGGGGAATATTTCATCTTGCATCGGCAGGAAAACACCGGCAGAATCAACAAGATAGATAATAGGAATATGATTTTCGAGAGCAATTTCCTGTGCTCTCATATTCTTTTTTGCAGTCATGGGAAACCATGCACCCGCTTTTACAGTTGCATCGTTTGCAACAATCATACATTCCCGACCGCAAATAATTCCAATACCGCAAACTACCCCTGCACTTGGTGCTCCGCCTTGTTCGGCGTACATGTCGTTTGCTGTAAATAATCCAATTTCAAGGAATTGCGAGTTTTCGTCGGTTAGGAGAGCTATCCGTTCTCGCGCTGTTAGTTTGCCTTTGGCTTTATGCTTTTCAATTGAAGACTTTCCTCCGCCAAGTTTGATTTTCTCGCCTTTTGCTGTGATAATCCGTAAAAGTTCAGAATTAACATCGCGATTTTTTTCTGTTGACAGGTCTGATTGCAGAGGATTACCGATTTGTTTTGACATATTAATACATTGATAAATAACGGTATATTAAAAATTTAAGTTTTTGTGAATTTTTACAATGAGAATAGCAGAAGAATGGTTGATACTTATACTCATTTTATTAATTTTGCGAACACATAGTAATTAAAAACAATTTTTTGGTTCGGATTCAGGGTAATGTA
>CALMMI010000212.1 GCA_937868245.1 uncultured Ignavibacteria bacterium
AGTAAGGCATTTTCTATTATATAATGATGGTTTCCACCCAAGGTACTGCCCATTTTCCACAACAAACCATTGAAAAACAACACCTTAATTCAACTTCATTCATCAACCTATATATCTTCTCGACCTCAGGCCCAACTGCTTACTCGTATGCAAACCCTTTAAATTTCATCATAGCTTGCATATCTTCTTATTTTCTATCAAATAAACCAATTCAAATACTTAAATTTGGGGATATTAAGTCTATTGTGTCCATTTAAGATTAATCGTATGAAACTTCGTTACTCAATTTTAGGACTGGTACTTTCGGTAACTGTTAGTTATGCCCTGTTTTTGCATTATTCTTCGCAGCCTATCCCATCCTCAGATGGCTATGAAGATGAAGCCCAATCCCGTTCTGAATGGGAGTTGATGAGGCTAAGAGACCCTGCCACGGGAAAAATCCCGGATAACATTCGTCTTCATGAACTGGAATTTGCAAATACCCTCCCACACAAGACAGATGACTCTAAATCTTCAACTACACTATCATCAGCTTGGACTCAACGTGGACCTTGGAATGTAGGTGGACGTACCAGAGCTGTTGCAATTGATATTGACAATGAGAATATCATACTCGCCGGCGGTGTATCCGGTGGAATATGGCGTTCTACAGATGCAGGAGCGCATTGGTCTCCTTCGTTTGCACCTGCTCAGTTAAAAGCAGTAACCACACTTGCTCAGGATATACGCCCCGGCAAACGTAATATATGGTATTGCGGAGCAGGAGAAGTATGGGGGAATTCATCTCAAGTTGGTGGTGACGGGCTTCTAAAATCTACTGACGGAGGCATTACTTGGCAGGCTCTAAAATCGACTGTTTCAAATACACCCAATTCTTGGGATCGTGAGTTTGATTATGTATGGAGAGTTGCAACAAATCCAAGTAACACTTCGCAGGACGAAGTGTACGCAGCAACAGCTGCCGGCGTAATTTCCCGTTCGACCGATGGAGGAACAACATGGAAAAGCGTTCTTGGAACTTTTGGCAAAAGTACTTTTACAGATATTGCAATTACTTCTACAGGTGTGAAATACGCAGCATTAAGTGGATTTGCAGGTGGACGAGATATCTCCCCTATTAAAGGAATGTTTCGATCCATAGATGGTGTAACGTGGACAGATATCACTCCAAAGGATTTTCCTGATAGTTGCAAACGTATTACTATCGGTATTGCTCCATCGGATGAAAATCAAGTTTACTTTTTGGCAAACACACCAAGTATAGGGTTTCTCGGACACGGATTTAACGGAGATTCCGACTGGAATTCCCTTTGGAAATACTCATATATTGCTCTTGATGGGACAGGTGTTGGAGGTAAATGGGAGAATCGTTCACAAAATTTGCCAGCGTTTGGCGGCGAGTTTGGTGATTTCTTCTCACAAGGTTCGTATGATCTATTTGTTCGTGTAAAGCCAGATAATCCTAATGTTGTTTTCGTTGGAGGTACGAACTTGTATCGTTCTACAGATGGTTTCACATCTAATACTACAACAACATGGATTGGCGGTTACAAGCCCGGTACAACTCGTCCTGATTATGAATTATATGCTAATCAACACCCTGATCAACATGAATTGATTTTTTCACGCTCCAATCCTAATGTAATGATTTCGGCAAACGATGGCGGGGTATGGAAATGTAGTGATAATACAAAATCAGAGCCTGTCTGGTCTTCTCTTAATAACGGATACTTAACAACACAATTTTATTCGGTCGCTCTCGACCATTCCAAATCCACAAGCAATGTAATTATAGGTGGATTGCAGGATAACGGTACATTCTTTGTGAACTCAACCCAACCCACCTCTGAATGGGTACAGCCTGGTCTGGGAGACGGTTCATATTGCGCAATAGCTTCCGGTGGGAACTACTATATGTCCAGGCAGCAAGGGAAAATTGGACGCTTCCTTTTGGACAGTACCGGTAAGATTTTACAAAAAGGAAGAATCGACCCGGATGGCGGAAAAGGGTACTTATTTATCGCTCCGTTTTTGTTAGATGTTAATAACGATAAAGTAATGTATTTGGCTGCAGGGTCTTCACTTTGGCGTAACAAGGATTTGACTCAAATCCCACTTGGAAGCTGGGATTCTACTAAAGTAAATTGGGATATTTTACCTAATACGTTTCTTCCGGCAGATAGCATTTCTTCCATTGACATATCTAAAACTCCTGCTTCACGAATGTACTACGGTACTATACACGGCAAGGTTTTTCGATTGGATAATGCCGATGACCTTGCTTCCCTTCCCAAAGATGTTACCGGCACATCATTCCCGAAAAATGCTTATGTAAGTTGTATTACAGTAGATGCTGCAGACGGGAATCATGTTATAGCTACTTTTTCAAATTACAGTGTACTTAGTTTGTTTGAAAC
>CALMMI010000213.1 GCA_937868245.1 uncultured Ignavibacteria bacterium
AGAAGATAGATAAAACCATGATAAACATGGATAACAATTTAGGATCTTTGAAAAAAAATATTGAAAATATAGATGCAACAATTACGCTCATGAAAACTTCCATAAACAATATAGAAGGGCAAACTACCAAAATCGCAAAATGGGTTGATATGAATCAGGCAACTACAGTTCTTCTTGGAGGTTCAATAATGGGTAATGGAGGAGTTGGAGTACATTTATCATGTCTTGGCTCAATCATTAGTAATGATATAAATTGGTTAGAAATCGGACTAGATGCTACTTCGTTACCAACATATAATGTAAATGAACCTTTCTATGGTGGACATTTAGGTTTCCTTATTAAGGATAGAGTGTTGACTTCGTTAAGAGGTTTTGCCCCTCGTAATAGAGGCAAATTTGGAAATATGTTTACAGTTTCGGTTTCTATTAAAACGGGCATAAACTTTTTTGTAGGTGGACAATATTCCTATGTATCCGGATTAGGTCTAACTCTTTTAGCAGGAATATGATAATAAATAATATTTACAGTTTTGTCATTTGTAATAATTATGTGATATTTCTCCGGTCAGCCATCAACCCTGACCGGAGATTTCCCTACCTTCCCCTTCAAATCAGCAATCTCCAGCCGTGCTTCCGCAAGCTCCTTACATAATCTAACAATCTCACTCTGCAAACCTTCAAGGTTTTCAAAACCTTGAAGGTTTTGGGAATGAGAACCTACAGGCTTACGTATATCCTTCTTCTTCGAAGAACAACTACTCACCCCCTCCACCCTCACTCCCATCCACACTACCAACTTCATTCCTTCCAACTTCTTACCGTCATGCTTACGCCACCGTAAGGGTTGCCCTTCCACAACTTCATAACCATCAAATTCCGACCATACAGCCTTCCCTTCCCCGTGCAGGCGTTGCGCCCATGAATATGGATACAGCTGTTCAGGTTCGGATGCAAAGAACGATGCAATCTCAATTCTATCACCGTACATTGGAGTGATTTCAAACCTGCGGCACGCATTTTCCATATCTGCTGCGCTGTAGTTCATTTCCTTTGCGCGTTCCAAAATATTGATGGCAAGCAAACGGTAATTACTTTCCGGGTCAGCCACTTCATTGCGTTGCAGCTTTACCCAAAAACTACCTTGAACACGTTTTTGCAAACCTGTATCCATCGGGTCAAGAACCGACTGACCCAGTAATTTGGAGTAGAGAACCGGCACTTGACTGCTCAGTTCCGGCGGAGCTGTCATCCCATTTTGCAAGGACAGAGCGGAGGTCGCCGATTGAACCACCCCGTTTGTTAGTTTGGGCAGAAGATCTGCCGGTGTTTTTAGCATGAGTTCCTCCAGTATTTATCTTGTTACGGGCAATCCAACCTCCGGCAGCCCCAACCCATGATTTCATTGGGTTTACGCCTACCATCCACCCGTTCGATTCATAAAAATTATAAAATTTAACTGCTTCCCGTTCCACAGCTTCTGCAGGATATAACGCACCTATTTTAACAGTAAAATGGTCTATACATTCGGAAAGCGTTGGATATATTTGATTATTTTCTTGAATATTTAATTCATTTTCTTCTCTTGTCTCCTCTTTGTTTAAAGAGGGGGCAGACTTTGTGTTACGTGATTCGTTACGTGTTGTGTTACGTGTTGTGTTTCCCACAGAAACACATGTATCAATAATATAATATTGCGCAGCCTGACTTCTCGACCCCTCTTTGAAATCTATCAACCCTTTTTGTTTTAATCGGTTGCGTGTTTCAGCAAGTATCTTATTACTCATGCTGAGAGCCGCGCAGATTAACCGTGTGGAATGCGAAAACGGAATTTGCCACCGTTGTTCATTTGCTTCGTTCAAAAGATAGAAATACAAATCAACATCGGCATGATTGAAATTCGTTGTTCTGCGCATTCGCCAGAATTGATTGATTAAGGAAATATATTGCATTGTATGATTATATTATATTATATTATATTTATTTGTTGATGATGTATAAAGATACTTTTCATCTCGAGGCAGTTGCTGTTCCAACTGTTTTTCTTATTTTTCGCTTATAAGGAAGGTTAGTTGAAACAACCGACTTGACCTAAAGTTTTTGTCATGCATCCGAAGACCTTGAAGGTTTTTGAAAACCTTCAAGGTCTAAAGTATAACTATTCAATGCACGGCGGTAAACAACCGACCTTACCTTAACAGATAGGGCAATGCACTATCTGTTAATTATGATACTATTTTTTTACGAATCAGCAATTAAACGACGGTTATACTCGATTCTTTTCAGGATATTTTCGATAGAATATTCATTTTTTTCCTGAATTATTCTGGATTCGGATATTCGCTTCAGAATTGCCTCGATTGTATAATCCTGCGGATTCCTAACTCTATCCGGGATGTCGCATTTTCGTATTCTTGGTTTTGGTATATAATATTGTGTTCTTTTTGGTACTGCTATTGGTACCGGTGTTTCAATACTGAGCATTTGTTCACTTCTCCTGTATTGTTATAAATATCTGTAATTATTTATCATTTGGTGATAGTAATCCGATTGATCTTCCAAATCAGAAATGACTTCTGCTTCCAGACCTTCGATTAATTCAAGAAGATTGTATGTATCGTGGAGATATTCAGCAAACTCTACACAGCCTATTTCATCCACAGCAATTTCCATGAATACAATAGGGTTTTCACGTGCAAAATCTCTGATTTTGGATTGCTCACGCTTTTCACGATTGATTTGAATTAATGTGAAAATAAATTGATATATACCTCTGATTTTTTGCATCATTCCTTTCTTTCGTCAAATTTTAACTATGGTTTATTGACATACAGGTAGATTCTACCCACTTATGCAGGGGAAAATATTGCACGTGATTTAGCTGCAAACACATCTCGATTCCTGATATTTATAATAGTTTAACATAGTGCATAAAAAGGAGGAACGCACCTGTTACAAATGCACTTGAGACAATAGTATAGCCATTGAACGGTCGTTCATTTTTCTTAGTATCTTCTTCTTTTGTTGAAGTGTTATCATTCTTACTGCCTATTTCCAGGTTAATTGTGAAATAGTAATTTCTCATGGTGTTACTCCGGTGATTATTTATTTTTTCTTGTATTATTTTGGTTATTAATGAGTCCCGTAGTAAATTCTTGGAGAGTAGTGTTGCCCTTCTCCTCGGGTAACAAACTGACTTTTGCAGATCTTCCCAAAGCACGGTTTGCTCGGATAATTGCAACTTTTAACTGCGCATTTGTATAAAGTTCGAACGCATCACTTACTTTATTTCCCACGAGCCAACCGCATTCTATCCAACTATATAGCGTTTTTTTTCTTATCCCGGATTCTCGGCTTATTGCCGAAAGTGAATAGTTTTTTTCGATTGCATCTGTTTCTATATATTTTTCCACTCTGACCTCCTCTGTTATTAATAGTGTTACATATTCTCACGAAATTCCTTATCTAATTCATCGCGGTCACTTTTAGTAAGTGTTGCTTCTTTTGCGATAAAAACATCCATAAATTCGTCGTCATAATCGAATGTGTGGTTCGGGTAATTACACCGGTCACACTCACCAAATTGTATTTCATCTACTCCCCATATAGCGGTACAATTCGGGCATATATCCAGTCCTCTTTTCATGGCATCTCTCTTTCCTACGGTGATTGTGGTACATATCATACTTTTTTGTAATGAGATCGAATAGTCACGGCGGTATTACAAATTTTAAATAAGACATGGTGAACTTTTCGAAAATTTGTAGTAGTTTTAAAAATTACGGGTTGATTCACTCTCCTTTGCATTAGAGAATTAATTAGACACATTGCTTTTGCATTAAAACTTTCATGCAATATACAGTATCTTTTTCTTCTTTCCAAGTGAAATTATCTTGAAATGCAAATTTCATGGAATATTAACAGTACATTCATAATCCTTCGCTAACTCCTTATAAATAGTCACGTGAAGTTTGACTTTTTTGATTTACGATACAGTTGAGGAATGTATTTCTGTCTGGTAAAGAAGGGAGATGGGAAGAGATTACATGGGTAACCAGAGATTAGCGCGTCATTTTGAGGATAGTGAGGTCAATGTAGATGACATCGCCTAAATTGCCAGACATTCAGAGTTTATGACAGCCGCAAAGCCTGCTGCAAAATGATAAATTGACATATCAATATAATGTTTAAGCTCGTAATCTTGAACTTGATAAAGAATCTCCGTAGCTGTCTGCTTGTGCTAATTCGGACTTGCTGCATTCGTCGTTCAAACGTAGATGCTGAAACAAGTTCTGCATGACTGATGCATATTTTATCTGGAAGGTAAGAGATGTC
>CALMMI010000214.1 GCA_937868245.1 uncultured Ignavibacteria bacterium
TAAGATTCAGCTCTGAAATGTTGTAGCGATGCCCCGGAATCCGGTTGTGTCGTTGAGAAAGTGGAATAATTGCGATAGGAAAGCATTGCAATTGACCGTGCTGCGCGAAGTCCGGCAGCTCCTGCATTGGGCTTGTTTTCCCAAAGAGTTAAATCAGTCTCGAGAGCAAAGCGTTGTGAAGTATTGAAGGCAATTCCCCAAGGAGAATGACGGGCATTTGTTGCCAGTACAGCGACAGACTCTATCCTTTCGGGGCAACTGACAGCCCATTCAAGTGCTTGCTGTCCGCCGAGTGATCCGCCGATTACCAAAC
Organism: uncultured Ignavibacteria bacterium; assembly: GCA_937868245.1. Classification (GTDB taxonomy): domain Bacteria; phylum Bacteroidota; class Ignavibacteria; order Kapaibacteriales; family UBA961; genus JADJXV01. Next base: position 314 of record CALMMI010000214.1, read on the forward strand.
TGATTGTTTCAATCCCAAGTTCTTCACGAAGGATTTCATGTGCCGCCACCATGTCGCGAACGGTAACTAGAGGAAAACTACCTCCATATTGTTCTTTCGTTTCTGGGTTAATGCTTGCTGCCCCACTTGAGCCATAGCATGAGCCAATAATATTGGCACAAACGATGAACCAGTCATTAGGGGTAAAGAATTTACCTTCGCCCACAAGACCGCTCCACCAATCGGAAGGATCTGAATTAGCTGTGAGTGCATGGCATATCCACACTACATTGTTGCGAACTGGTGAGTATGTGCCAAAAGTATGATAGCCGATTTCAAGCTGAGGAAGAATTGCTCCGCACTCAAGTTCGAATGGCTCGGAAGATAGAAAATGTTGGAACATAAAGAAAAAATCCGGTTGAAATAAAACAAAAAAGCCGCTTCTGCACGTGGCAGAAGCGGCTTGTAAATTACAATTTAAGGGAGCAGCTACTTATGTTTCCACGCGAACAGGCAATACGAAGGCATCATGTGCATCATCATACACATTTGCTTCATTGTAGCGCGTTTAGAAACAGTATTTTTGCTGATATTCGACATTGTTTTCGGGAAATGATTAACTACTTCGTTACACAAACATACGATAAAAGTTGGGTGACTTCCAAATTTATTTGGATTAATATATAAACTTTACATCTTGCTTAGCTTCATGAAAGTAAATTATTTATTCTAACTTAGATGTAACTTGAAGAAATTTTCTACTTCACCTGCTTCACAACCCAATTCGTAATCTCATCCAACGCAATCGGTGAAAACGTCTGCTCAATTTCCGAATATTCAGAGGGAGACCCGGTTGTACATTCTTGAAAAAGATGATTCAGATTAGGCATTTCTTTAATTGTAACGTTCTTGTTTTTCCCTTTTGCCAAAGCTGCTTTAATTGTCTTTAGATTTTCTTTGGGAGGTACTTGTAAATCTTTCTCGCCATTGATTGCCAATACCGGGCAATGTACTTTTTGCAAAACTGCAGCAGGCTCGTGCTTTATGAAATACAACATCCACGGACTTGTTAACTGTTCTATTTGCATTCTAATAATTTCGTCTTCGCTCATACCTTGCGGCAGTTCAGTCTGAGGATTATCTTTGAATTCCTGCCTTATATTGTTTGCAATTCCTGCTTTGATTTTATCCAAATTATTGGATTTTCTTACGATGTCAAAAGCAGCTTTATTGGCAATCTTTGTTTTTTCTATGTCTGCTTCACTTGTACCGTTTGCTCTCCCAATCAATTCCTGCTGTAATAAGAGTAGCTCACCTCCGTTGATTCCTGTCCCGGCAAGTAAAACGATAAAACGTATGTCTTTTGAGTTAGCAGCAACCATCGGAGCGATAATCCCGCCTTCGCTATGTCCGATTAACCCAATCTTTTTTTTGTTTATTTCTTTTCTGGTCTTCAGGTATTCAACCGCAAACTCAACATCCCTTGCAAAATCTTCTGTTGTCGCAGTTCTGAAATCTCCTTTAGACATGGCAGTTCCCCTGTCGTCGAATCGCAGAACAGCAATCCCATTTTTTGTTAAATGGTCTGCAAGTACAAGAAACGGCTTGTGACCCAATAATGCTTCATCTCTGTTTTGCGGACCGCTCCCGGTTATGAGAACTACAACAGGGAAGTTGCCATCTTTTTGAGGTAATGTGAGTGTTCCGGCTAAGGTAATATTATCTTTTTTATTTTCGAATGTAATTTCTTCGGAATAATACGGATACGGCTTGGTGGGTTCCTGGGGTCTGCTCAGTTTTGCTTTTTCAACTTCTTTTCTTGATAAATTCAGAGGGAATGATTGTCCGCCTTGTTTGAACGTTCCCATTAGTTCGGTATTTGATTTTACTAATGTCCCTTCGTATTCAATTCTAGCATTTGATATTTCAAGCTTCAAAACAGGATCTTCAAATTTCGTTAAGGTTACAGGAATCCCTTTTACACCTTGATCGGGGCTGTCCATTGTTGAACTATAGCCTGCTTCAGTTTTAGTGATATTGAAAACTATACGCAACTCAGTTCCCTGCACTTTTAGGAGACCATTCCATGTTCCTGTGATTGTTTGGGCGGGTAGATTGAGGGAGGATAGTATTGTAAAAAAGCAAAGCAGTGCTACATTTTTCATATACGTTAAGAAAGTTACTATAAACAAAACAACTATAGCGACTGGGAACTCTCAATTATCCTATCAAAAGCAGAAAGTAAATTCTGCACTTCTTCTAAGGTCTTGGTATCTATTATCCTGCAGTCGTTACTAATCTTCGTTTTCACAAACGAAATAATAAGCTCGGTTTCATTAGTTATTTTGGTTTCGATTATTTTGAGCGTTTCCATCAACGAGGCATGTCCCTTTTGTCCGACTGACGAAGCAGTAATTAATGCGGTTGGTTTATGGGAGAATTCACAGGATGACACAGTCCAGTCGATTGCATTTTTGAGAGTGCCGGGAACACCCATTGCGTATTCGGGAGTACAGATTAAAATCCCGTCGGCTTCACGTAATTGTTTGCGGAATTCAGCTACTTGCCGAGGGGGAGTATCGTTGTCGAGGTCGGGGTTGAAATGTGGGATTTCGGCAATACTGTCAAAAATCTGAATTACGAATCTATCCTTTGTTAAATCAACAATCGCTTTAATTAAATTTAGATTAGAGGAACTTGCCCTTGTACTTCCACAGATAGCCAGTATTTTCTTCTTTTGAGACATAGATTTTTGGTTGAACTAAAATTATACCCCAAACTGACTCAAATGATGATCTAAATGCTTGGAAAGCATATTATTCCACTCAGTTTTGGTTAACGCGCCAAAGGAGTGTGATTCCTTATTGTCGAAATGCTTTTCACCGAGGTCTAATGTTTTATTAATATAAGCAATTAAACGTTTTTTCTCGTTTTCAAAATCCTTTTGCTCTGTAATAACAAAGGCGGGTGCCGTTCTTAGGCTGTGTTTATAAGGAACTTCGTTAACAACAGATTTCTTAACAAGTAATTTTAGAAATAATTTCAACGCAGCATTCGGTTTGGGATGCTTGTTTTCATACATCATTTCATAACTAACACACAAATGAGCGAGCATTTGTCCCACCGACATTTTACCCCATTTCGCTTGGGTAGCAGGAGTTAATGTATTGATGCGACCGATGAATTCTTTCACATCATTTTGATTGAATACATTTTTCATGAGTGTGTTTTCTAAATTTAAAATGTGGTACAACGGTGACTGCACTTGATATTATTCT
>CALMMI010000215.1 GCA_937868245.1 uncultured Ignavibacteria bacterium
AAGATAATCAAATTAAATGAAAGTGAGTATGTCTGTTCGCTTCACGATAAAAACCATACTATGTGCAATTTTCCTGTTGACTATTATAGTTGGTAGTTCAGAGGCACGTACTCGCAAAAAACACTCAAAGGGTAAAAAGTCAACAGTTAAACCGACTGTTGCAGTTCAGGCACGCCAAAAAGAACTAAAGAAACTACAATCGGCTATTGCTGAAACACGCCAGCAGGTGAAACAACTTTCTACCAAAGAAGTTTCTACACAGAAGACTCTCAATCTCTATCAAAAGCAAAGTTCACAAATTTCACAGCACGTAACACTCCTTGGTGAAGAAATACATGAACTCAAGGATTCTATAGCAACAATGGAATCAAAGCAGGCAAGGCTTGAACGGAGAATGAAAGAATTACAAGATTCATATTCAAAAATATCCCGAGAAATTCAGAAACGTCAAGCAGAAACAGAAAACACAGGCGTTCCATTAGCAGGGAATTCACCTGCTCCGAGCGAGGAAAGCAAAGTGTATCTCAAGCGTCTTACGCAGGATATGGCTCTTACTGCAAATTCTATCAAAAAATTGCAGGACAGTATCTCGCATCAAAAATTTGAAACCTCACAAGCCAGCCATGTCCGCGAAAACCTTTTGCATCTAAAGGAGAATCAGCAGATAGAACTTGGTGCAACCATTTCAGCTCGAAAAAAGGAACTGCAGAAGATTCGTGCCGATAAAACACAGCTTCAAAAGGAACTGGCAAAGAAAGAGCAAGCAGCACGTGAAGTAACACAAATGATCTCGAGGTTAATCGACCAGGCAGCACAACGTGCAAAAGAGCGTCAACGTTCATCGATAGCAAAAAAAGAAGCGGAAATCAGAGCAAAGAAGAATCAACCGAAAAGGGAATTAACTCCTCATGAAAAGAGTGTTGCATCAGAGGAGGCAGAACTGCCAAAAAGTAATTTTGCAGGAAAGTTTCAATGGCCCCTCACCAACGGAAGGAAAATTCTGCGTGGATTCGGACAATACCGCAACCCGCTTTCAAATTCAATTATGGATAATCCGGGGATTGACATACAAGCGGCGGAAGGCAGCTCGGCAAATGCTGCTGCCGACGGGGTGGTATCGTTGGTTCACTGGCTTCCCGGGTACAGTTCACTTGTTATTATCGACCACGGTAACAATTACCGCACTGTTTATACAAACCTGTCAACCACTCAGGTACGCCAAGGTCAGGAAGTAAAACAGGGGACATCATTGGGCAAAACAGGGGAGTCTGTTGATGGGGAATTCTTGCATTTCGAGGTATGGCGCGGCAGGCAACGCGTAAATCCCGCCGGAATGTTAGGGCGCTAAGAGTAATCAGCCACACAAATTTCTGATAAATTTTAAAAAAATCGTAAAAAACGTCAATTTTTTTGAAATTGACTTATTGATTAATAAACAATGGAAGTTAGCACTAGTTTCATGGTTTATTCACGGAGGAAACCATCAAAATTTGCAATAAAAAAAATATTTTGTAAAATTTTTTCATTGGTAAAATAGTTTGATTTTGTATTTTTGTAAGCTCTAATGTTTGAGTACAGAAAAATATGGGCAGGTGGCCGAGTGGTTAATGGCAACAGACTGTAAATCTGTCACGCTTCGCGTTACGGAGGTTCAAATCCTTCCCTGCCCACATTTAGATCGTTAGCGGGAGTAACTCAGTTGGTAGAGTCACAGCCTTCCAAGCTGTTGGTCGCGAGTTCGAGTCTCGTCTCCCGCTCTAAGGCTAACGTAAAAAGCAGAATTCGCTGCGGGAATAACTCAGTTGGCAGAGTGTCAGCTTCCCAAGCTGAATGTCGCGGGTTCGAATCCCGTTTCCCGCTCATGGGGAAACGATTAGGATTTAAGCTGATGTAGCTCAGTTGGTAGAGCACTTCCTTGGTAAGGAAGAGGTCGCCGGTTCGATCCCGTTCATCAGCTCTTCTAAAGTGAAATCCTACGGGTGTAGCTCAATTGGTAGAGCGACGGTCTCCAAAACCGTAGGCTGGGGGTTCAAGTCCCTCCTCCCGTGCTTGGTAGAAATAGTTATTATTACAAACATACTTTCGTACCTACATTCCATCGCTGTTATGATAGCAAAAATTAAAGACATATTTGCCGATGTAAGTAAAGAAATGAAAAAAGTTTCTTGGCCTACAAGGCAACAACTTAAAGAATCAACTCTCGTTGTTTTGGGAACGTGCGCATCCGTAACATTCTTTGTATGGGTTGTGGATTTGATAATGGCATTTGTGATAAAAAGACTTATTTTTTAAGTCGTTTGCTTTGAAGCCCAATTTGCCATACTAGTACAGGCAGGCGGGATAAAGTAAATATCAATATCATTTATTCTGAGAGTTTTAATTCGATGGAAGAACAAACAATACAGCCCGAAATTCCTCAAGAGGAAACTCAGGAAAAAATTGAGCCAAATCCTTATAAATGGTATGCCTTGCGTACCTACACCGGACATGAGCAAAAAGCAAAAGTAGGCATCGAGCAAGAACTCAAACGCCTCCATTTGGAAGACAGAATACGCAATATTATTATCCCCCAGGAAACAGTTTTTGAAGTTCGTAACGGCAAAAGACGGACTAGAATCAAGAATTTTCTTCCGGGGTATTTGCTTGTAGAGGTGATTCTAGACAAAAAGCTCAAGGAAATAATAGTTACATCTCCATCTATAGTTGGTTTTGTAGGTACAAAAAACGAGCCCGCTGCACTTCAATTGGATGAAGTAAATAGAATTCTCGGCAGGGTGGAAGAACGTAAAAATGTGGCAACCATCGAAATCAGCTTTTCGGTGGGTGACCCGGTTAAAGTTATTGAAGGACCGTTCGAAGGTTTCAACGGAACGGTAAAAGAAGTAAATAACGAAAAACAAAAATTGAAAGTAGAAGTAGGTATTTTGGGACGTAAAACTCCGGTTGAACTCGACTTTAGCGGCGTAGAGATGGAAAACCATTAAAGCTCCGGCTTCTCTAATTGTCTTGTGTAAAACTTGATTGTACTGAACAATAAGCAATCCTTAATGAATGATTGGGCAACTATTGTGACAGCGATTGCCTTTGAATAAAATCAAGGTATCGAAGTAGAGCCGGAAAATTCATGCGGTAGCTTTGTTATAGCAGTTTTAATAAAATTAGATAATTTGTTCACTTTTAAGAATATCCGACAATGGCAAAGAAAGTAATAGGTTCGTTTAAACTTCAATTAAAAGCTGGTCAGGCAACGATGGCACCACCGGTTGGTCCGGCTTTCGGTCAGCGTGGCTTGAGTGGTATGGAGTTCGTAAAGCAATTCAACGCCAAAACAGCTAAAGATGCAGATTCGATTATACCGGCGGTAGTTACCTACTATTCGGATAAATCGTTTACATTTATCCTTAAATCTCCTC
>CALMMI010000216.1 GCA_937868245.1 uncultured Ignavibacteria bacterium
TAAAGGGAAAACATCAACGATACCACCGCGAACAGCCATATCACCTTGATTTTCAACGAAATCTTTTCGATCGAACCCATGTAACGAGAGTGTGGTAGTGAATTGATTGAACACTAATTTTTCACCCCGTTGTAAATGCAAACGGTTGGTTTGCACTTCATTTGGTTTCGGAACACCGAATGTAAGGCATTCGGGAGAGGCAACGGCAATGCATTGATTATTGTTCTCGACCATTGCAAGTGAATCAATAATAGCAACTATCTTCTCATCTAATTGCTCGGCTGAAAAGTGAACGCGTTTATCAGGCTCGGCAAACAGAGCTGTATTGTGTTCGCCTATAAGAGCATTAAGGTCGTACATCCATTCCTGTGCCTCGTCCTTAGATTCAGTAAGGATGAATATCCTCTGGGGGGTTCGTTTCCAAAGTGCAGCAATTGTTAATGTCCTGAGAGAACCTGAAAGTGTTTTTACAGAAATTTGTGACGATTTAGCAAAATGATGCTCAATTTCACGGAGAAATCTGGTTTTTTCCAAACGACTGAGAAGCGTATCAAATTGAGAAGGTTCTTTTGGTATTTGATTCATTAGTATAGTAGCAATTGCTCAAACAAGAAGAGACCTGATTGACTTTTCAAAAGGACAATCAGGTCTGTATCAATTGTATTTAATTAAACATCATTTCATGGGAACATGAGCCATAAAATCCTCTGCAAATCGAGGATAATAGTTCATAAGGAGTTCTTCTATTCGTTCTGCACTCTCAGACTTCAGAATCAAACCTGCGTAATTCTTTTTCTTTTGAACCCACGTAACTTCAGGGTCATTATAGACGCTCATATCGGGTTCATCTTGTCGTGCCAATGTAAATATTCCACCACCATACATCTTATCGTATTTTGGTAGCTTGTATTCACCTTTTGGGAGAAGTTCAATTTTTGCCCACTCATGCCACAAGCATAAACCGGTAGAATGGAACACTACATCCGGTATTCTTGCTCCACCTACCCGTGCACTTGCTTCCAGGAAGTAAAACTTACCGTCTTCTTTGCTCTTGATATACTCGTTGTGCATTGTGCCATGAACCATTCCAAAAGCAGTTGTAATGTCTTTATTGATTGCCTGGAGTGACTTTTCGTCGGCACTTCCACGTTTAATCATTCTTGTAGTGAATATCCCGCCTGTTGTTGTTAAATCAAGCATAGGCAGACCGTATTTAGAGCAGGATGCAAAAATGACTTTCGAATCATTTACTAATGCATCCACATGATACACATCACCGGCTACATACCGTTCAAGCAAGAAACTTGATTGTTTGTCGCCTAATTTCTCAATTTCATTCCATACTTCCTGGGCATGAAACATCTTGGTGATTTTGGCGGATGAAGCTCCCATTCTTGGTTTTAATACCCACGGAGCAGGTACAGAATTCATAAAATCATTTACTTCGGAATGATTCAAAATACGCACAAATTCCGGAACCCTTACTCCTTCTTCTTGGGCTTTCATTCTCATTACAAGTTTATCGCGAAAGTAACGGGATGTTGTTTCGCCCATGCCTGCAATACGGGTATGCTCCCGTAAGCCGGCTGCAACTTCGATGTCAAATTCTCCCAATCCAATAATCTTATCAAATTTAACTACGCGCGAAAGGTAGCATACTACATTACGAACCACTTTTTCGTCGAATAAATCGGGGCCAGCATATACTTGGTCAATCTGGTCACGAGGCCATGCTTCTTTCAAATATCGTTCTTCAGTCAGGAGATGAACGTTCCATCCGAGACGCTTTGCTTCGAGTAAAAAAGGACGACCGAAAAGAGCGCCGACAATGCACAAAACAGTTTTTTTCGATTCCATGCTATACCTCGTAATAATTATGATTGAATATGATGTGGAATTGACATAGGAGAAAGCCAAGATTGAAGAGCCGATGCAAGATTTGTTCGCCAATTACCCCATGTGTGGCTTTGGTGAAATTCTTGATATAATACTGTAGCACCAAGATGTTTCAAACGGTGAAACATGGATTCTGTCATTTTTTGCGCGTCGCAAACTGTGCCTGTTTGTAAATGAAATTCAACTTTTGCAGCATTTTTAAGATATGGGGAATGGAAAATTTCCGCTTGATTCCACCAATACGACGGTGACTGTGCGATGCAAACTCCAATGTCTTTTGGGAATTGAAGAGAAGTCTTGGTTGCAAGTAACCCGCCGAGCGATGCTCCGGTGATACTACGTTTTGAAGAATCCTCTGAAATAGGAACATTCCATTTTTTCCATTGGGCAAGAGCTTCATGTAAAGCTTCATGAATACAAAAATCGGGGTATGATGCATTTAGCGCATATTCACCTATTCTGTCCTTTGGAGTAATAAAAAGAGCAGCACAAGGCGGTATTTTTCCTGCTGATTGCAAGTTGTCCAGGATATGGTGAAACTTCCCTATTGAAAGAGCTTCTGCACCATCATGTACAATGAGCAGCGGAAGACTAAAGCCATCAGTATGATGGTATTCAGGAGTATAGAGAAAAATCTCCCGTTTTTCTCCTAGCAATTTACTGTTAAATTCTAAACGTTTTACATTCCCGCGATGAACAACTTTTGAATGTGGTTCAAGCCAGGATTCATCCCTGTATTTTGGCATCCAAAATTCTGAATTTTGTCCGAAACCTTCTATTGAACTATGAGTATTCGATGGATCAAGAATCCAATTTCCATCAACTATCAGTTTATATTGAAGGCGTGCAGTAGGATGAAATTCTTGAATGCCGTAGAACAAATCGGTATGTTCTATCTTTTGGAGGGTAATCGCAGGTTGCCAGTAAGTCCAATCTCCAACCAACATAACAGTTTCTGCATTACCCTTGTAAAGGAAGTATGCTCGGTCGTTATGGGTAATCGGGAGTGGGGATTTACTACTTGAATGCAGGTTTTTCCACAGTTCATCTGCAACCCGTACTTTCTCTTCAGGATTATGAGTACCCATGAGGAGGAGAAGAGAGTTAATAAGTTGCTGTGATGTTTGCACTATTTATGTACTATTATTTTATATTCACTTATTATTTGAATGCAAAATTACAAAATTAATCTATGAATGAGTAAGATTTGTATATATAGCTGTTATTGCAATTTTGAAAAAACATAAAATTAACATAAATATATGATGAAAAACTACGAAATTGCATTTTTATGTTTAAAAAAGATAGAAATTAAGTATGAGTAAGCTGGTTCGGTATTTGGGGATTATCCTCCATTTGCAAAGTAAAAAAATAGTTAGGGCAGAAGACATAGCCAATCATTTCGGTGTAAGTGTAAGGACTGTATATAGAGATCTCCGTGCTCTTGAAGAAGCGGGAATACCGATTGCAGCTGAAGTTGGTATCGGATATTCTCTTGCTCAGGGGTATTATCTGCCTCCGGTTATGTTTACTGAAGAAGAGGCGAGTGCGCTATTCCTTGGTGGGGAATTTTTGAAACAAACTACCGATGCCTCCCATCATAAACATACTGTTTCAGCAATTATGAAGATTAGTTCCATCCTTCCCCGAGATAAAAAGGATTATTTGGAACGGTTACAGGAATCGGTGTCTATTCATGCCCGTTCACCCTGGTTGCATGATGAACTTAGTAATAATATATTAGAGTTGATTCAAAAGGCGGTAGTTCACCGTAGTTTACTTAATCTTCAGTATTATGCACAATCAAACGGCAATATTACCGAAAGGGAAGTGGAGCCGCTTGGATTAGTCTATTACAGTGATCACTGGCATCTTGTTGCATATTGCCGATTACGGAAAGATTATCGTGATTTCCGTGCAGACCGAATTAAAGCAATTTGTGAAGTCGGCTCTGTTTTTGCAAAAAGACCAAATTTCTCTGTTAAGAAATTTATGCACCGTGAACTTCAGATGGAAAATCCGGTTGAAGTTCGATTACTTTTTTCACATTCGTACTCACGTTTCGCAACTTCCAAATATTATTATGGCTTAGTTGAAGAAGTCCGCCGGGATGACGGAATTGCAATGACCTTTCTTGTTCCATACTTAGAGTGGATTACGCGCTGGACTCTGTCATTCGGTAAAAACGTAACAGTAATTGACCCACCTGAACTTAGAAAAATGATAGCTAAAATTGCCCGAGAAGTTGCTGAAATGAATGAAATGTAGGTATGTTGAAATTGAAACTCACAGAATAAATTTAGATTACATGGTAATCATGACATACTGTTGTCAGTCCTGTATCGTAATTTTGAATTTTTAATTGAGTTTGGCAATCATAATAAATAAATTGCCAAACATTATATTTTACTATATATACAAGGAGACGTATGAAAAATTCTCTAAACTGGTTTGAAATTCCGGCTACGGATTTCGATAGAGCCATCAAATTCTATAATGCAATTTTGGATGCCGAGTTGTATTGCACCGAAATGAACGGCTATAAAATGGGGTTCTTTCCTATGGACGAAGGTGCTGTAGGCGGAGCTGTTGTAACAGGTGAATTCTATACCCCAAGTGCTGATGGTTCTGTTATTTACCTTAATGAGGGTGAAAACCTAAACACTGTTCTCGATAGAGTAGAGCCTAACGGTGGAAAAATCTTGATGCCTAAAACACTTATAACAGAAGAAATCGGCTATATGGCAATGTTCTTAGACACAGAGGGTGGTAAAATTGCTTTGCATTCTTCAAAGTAAGATTGATAGTTAGGGGTACTGT
>CALMMI010000217.1 GCA_937868245.1 uncultured Ignavibacteria bacterium
ACAGACACAAAAATCAGCCCTTTGAGAATTAAATCTCAAAGGGCTGATTTGCGTTGGTAATGACATATATTGAAGGTGCACCATTAGAGCAATCAGCCCAATACGATAGGTATCGTATTGGGCTGATTGGTCTAATGGTATCCGGACACTAGCGGGGCTTGATGACTATCACATTGATGCAATCGGCAAAGTGACGGATATTGTAGTAATTACATTCGGAATGCTTGTGATGCTAAGATTACCATTGTAAATTGTTACAATTCGCTGAACAATTGCAAGCCCCATTCCTGAACCTTGCTGCTCCTGATCCATCCTATCGAACTGAATGAATGCACCGAAATTCTTAATTTGCTCGTTTGTCATACCTCTGCCACCATTGCTGATATGAAATGTGTAGTTATTATCCTCGATGGTTGACCTGACGTGTATAGGCGTCTCGGGTGTGGAGAATTTTATGGCATTGTCGGCTAATTCAACAATAATTTTACTCAAATGTTCTTGTGGAACAGCTAGGGGAATATCCTCACAATCACAAATTACGTCGTTAGTTCTGTGAACTGCGGATGCCTTTGTTAAAACGGCAGATGAGATTATATCGTAGCTGTCGGGGGTTACCCCTTTTCTGAGCAGGTTTACTTTCTTAGGGTCAGATAAAATAGTCTCGAGTTGAACAAAGAAAAGGTAATTTTCAATAAGGTGATGAAGTTTTTCGGCTGAAGTATAGATATATTCAGCCATTTCACCCATATCAGCCGGATCCAGAGTTTTATATTCGGATTTGATTACCTTCGAGAAACCAAGAATTCCAATAAGGGGTGTACGCAGTTCATGAGGAAGAGCCATACTGATATTGGTACGCAAATCCTGTAATTTTGTATTGAGTGTATCCTGAATTGCATCATGCCGTTCCAGGCGAGATGACACGGCATGTATTAATTCATTAAGTGTAAATGGCTTAGTTAGATAATCATCCGCACCGAGTCGCATTCCTTGCCGCATATCTATTTTTTCCGCCCGAGCGGTAAGGAAGATGAATGGAATTGCAACTGTTTTGGGGTTTTGTCTCAATGCCGATAAGACTCCATAGCCGTCAAGCTCGGGCATATTTGCGTCACTTATAATTAAATCAGGCAAATCTGTCTGAGCCAACCGTAATCCGATTTTACCATTTTCTGCTTCGAGAACACTATACCCTTCCAATTCAAGAAGTTCTACAATGTTCATACGAACGGACTCTTCATCTTCTATAACCAATATTTTTTTCATACTGTGCAATTCCGAGTTATCGATTTTGTGAAAAGTGCTATATGTACTTGTTTACACTTCTATAGATATAATGTTTCGGTTAATCTTGTTTAGACGTATTTTCTACTTCATCCAGAATCGTTTTTGCGAGTTGAATTTCATCGGTAATCTTATTTAGTAATTCGGAAATCATTTGATCATCGAACTCTTCCACATTTTCCAAAGTGCTCGATAGTTCAGCTAAAACCGATAAACTCATTGAGTACGCACACCCTTTCAGTTTATGCCCACCTGCTTTAATTCCTTCTAAATATTTTTGGTTGTAATGGTCATTCAGTTCAACAAGACACGAATCCATGCTTTTTTTCGTAACTGGAATCAACTTCAATAACATGTGCTGGGCATGTTTACCCATTCGTTGATTAAAGTCATCCTGATCAAAATGGATGTAAATATCCTTTTTAACAACTTCGATATTCGGTGCATTGTAACTTTCTAAATTTTGTTCCAACCCAAGCCATCTAAATAGGATAGTTCTGATTGTTTCCTTAACGACAGGCTTGGTGATATAATCATCCATTCCGGCTTCTAAACATTTTTCCCTTTCACCTTTTACTGCACCTGCTGTAAGCGCAATAATTGGTGTATGTGAATCGGTTTCTATTGCTCGGATTGCACGTGCTGCATCATACCCGTTTTGTTCAGGCATTTGAATATCCATGAATACAAAAGCAGGTTTTGATTTTTCAAATTTGCTGACAGCTTCAAGACCATTTACTGCTTCGATAATATTTGCATTTGGTATTATACTGCGAATAATTGTAGTAACCAAAAGCATATTCACCGGTTGGTCTTCAGCAATAAGAATAGTAATCTGATTTGTCGATAGAATGGAATCTGGCCCGGATGCTATTTTTTCATCTTCAAATTGTTTGGAATTGGAACTAACAACCAGTCGTGAAAGTATATTAAAAAGCTGTTTCATGTTTAACGGCTTCACCAAACGGTGCCGAACATCAAGCTCTCTGCATTGCTTATTTACATATTCGTCATCTACCGAACTATATAACAGTACGATTGGCAATTCATCGTGCGACATTTTTAGTTTTGTTCGTATTTTTCTGATAGTCTCTATTCCATCCATCTCAGGCATGTTGTAGTCCATCAAAACTGCATCGTACTTTGTATCACCAAGCAGCATCGAAATCGCCTCGCTTCCACTTACAGCAAGTTCGCATTTAATCTTTTTGGTAGCAAGGATACTCTGAACAATTGTTCTGTTAGTAGCATTGTCATCTACTACCAGAATATTCTTAAACAAATCAATATTCTCCCATTTGATAGGATCTCCCTGCTGGGTATTGAACGTTACTTCAAAGAAGAAACTGCTCCCCTTACCATATTCGCTGTCAAGTTTTAAATCGCTTCCCATTAGAAGTAGCAATTTACTCGAAATAGCCAATCCTAAACCTGTTCCACCGTACTTTTTTGTTGTAGATAGATCTTCTTGGGAAAACGCTTCAAATATCTTTTTTTGATTCCTGGCATCGATTCCGATACCCGTGTCCCTGATGGTAAACAAAAATGTAGTTTCATTTGAAGGAGACTTATTTACAATTTCTACTTTAAGTTCAATTTCTCCTTTTTCTGTAAACTTAACTGCGTTTCCTAATAGATTCACAAGAACCTGCCGAAGCCTAACTTCATCAGCCCATATAAACCGGGGTATATCCGGTGATATGTTCAACAGCATTTCCAGGCTCTTTTTTTGCACTTGAAAACTTACTATTTCAACTACTTGACTGCATATTTCGAACAAATCGACTTTATCAACACTAAGCTCCAGTTTATTTGCTTCAATTTTCGAGAAATCAAGGATGTCGTTGATAATCGACAAGAGTGTATTTGCAGACTGATATATAGTAGTCATATATTTCATCTGCGTTTGGTCTAAATTCGTTTTGGTAAGAATATCGGCAAACCCGATAACACCGTTCAATGGTGTACGGATTTCATGGCTCATATTTGCTAAGAATTCCGACTTGGCTCTATTTGCCGATTCAGCAATCTCACGAGCATGGATAATTTCATTCTCTGCATTTTTTCTTGCAGTAACATCCATAATAACACCATCAAGCCAAAGGAGTTTCCCTGTTTCATTAAACAGTGCATGGCTTTTCTCCTCCACCCAAACAATACTTCCGTCTGCACAAACGATACGATATTCGATTTGATACCCTTCATTCCTGAAAAGGACACTGTGCTGTGCGTTATAAACCGACAACCTGTCCTCATGATGAATAATACTATTGAAAGATTGCACGCGGTTGCGAATGAAATCTGATGCGGGAAAACCTGTCATTCGCATCACTTCGTCGCTAATAAAGTGCATTACCCAATCATTTTCCTTGGTACACCGATAGGTAATACCGGGGATATTACTGATAACCGATTGGAATTGTTTTTGGCTGGCTCTGATTGAATCTTCGGATGTTTTCCGTTCAATTGCAATGGATACATTATTTGATAGTGTTTTTAAAATCGAGATTTCTTCTTCTGTCCACTGCCTGCTTCTATTACAATCTTCATACACGATAAACCCTTGTATCGCTCCTTTAACAGATAAAGGAATAATAAGAACTGATACTACATTTTGCAGAAGCATGAAATGCCGCAGTACTTTA
>CALMMI010000218.1 GCA_937868245.1 uncultured Ignavibacteria bacterium
CACTACTGCAACCAATACACCGGCAATGATTAAGGTAATCATCGAAGGCTTTTTTTTTTTTTTTGTGTGCTCACTTCCATTTTGGTTTTTATCATCAGCCATGAAAAATTCTCCAGAAAATCATAAAGTATCAAAAAGTAAAACAGTTTCTACGAAAAATGTGCCAAAGTTGTAATCACTTGATATTGAAACAAAAACGTGATTATAAATGGTCAAAATCAGAAAATACGATTTTTAGATGGCTAATAATCTCCAGTACTACCGAGTTGGGATTACTGTTCTCCGCCCTACACTGTAATATTCTATTCCTGCATCTTCCATTGGTTGCAAGTCATACAGGTTTCTGCCGTCGAAAATTATCGGCTCGTTTAGTACTTGCTTTACTTTTGCAAAATCAGGCTTGCGGAATTCCTGCCATTCGGTAGCAATGATAAGCGCATCAGCATTTTCAAGGGCATTCATTGCAGAAGTAGCAAATGTAACTGATGAGCCGTATTTACGTTCGGAATTTGCTGTTGCTTCCGGATCGTAAGCTGTTACACTTGCTCCTGCTTCGAGTAAGCTGTCGATAATTCTGAAAGCAGGCGATTCACGGGTATCATCAGTATCAGGTTTGAAAGCAAGTCCCCATAATGCGAAATGTTTACCTGCTACAGAACCGAAACGGTCTATAATCCTGTGGGTAAAGCGAATAATTTGTTCGTGATTTACTTCTTCTACCGCACGCATTATCTTGAGAGGTCTTTCGGCAGCATCTGTAGAATGAATAAGAGCTTTTACATCCTTGGGGAAGCAGCTTCCTCCATATCCGATTCCTGCGAAAAGGAAACGCTTACCTATGCGTGAATCCGAACCGATACCAATTCGTACATTCTCAATATCTGCCCCAACCAATTCACAATAATTAGATAAATCATTCATGAATGAAATGCGCATTGCAAGGAAGCAATTGGCGGCATATTTTGTAATTTCTGCGCTTTTTTCATCCATTACATAAATAGGATTCCCGCTCCGTACAAACGGTTCGTATAAATCACGCATGGTTGCTTCTGCGGATTTACTTGTTGTTCCTATAACCACACGGTCGGGTTTCATAAAATCTTCTACGGCAAATCCTTCACGTAAAAATTCAGGATTACTTACAATTTCAATGGATTCAGGATTTGGGATAATTCCGTCCACCACTGCACGTACTTTATCTGCAGTTCCAACAGGAACAGTGCTTTTATTTACTAATATTCTTGGTGTGTCGATTCCGTCACGAACGATAATACGTGCTATATCGGCTGCTGCATGGAGTACATATTGTAAATCGGCAGAGCCGTCTTCGTCCGGCGGGGTAGGGAGGCACAGGAAAAGAATGGTACATTCGTGGACTGCTTTGGTTAAATCCGTTGTAAAATGCAGTCGGTCTTTCTTGATATTTCGCTCTAAGATATGATCCAAATCCGGTTCGTAAATCGGAAGGATTCCATTACGGAGTTTTTCAACTTTGGCTTCGTCAATATCTACGCATAAAACACTGTTACCACTTTCTGCGAAGCACGTGCCACTTACAAGACCTACATAGCCGGTACCGATTACACCAATTGAGTAAGACATTCACAATCCTTTATTATGGGTGATGTATTAATTAATAAATAAGGTTCTAACGAAATATTAATGCAAAGATAATCACAAAGTAACTGCTGTACAATGATATTGAGCAACGCAGCTGTGATAAAAGAGTAGCAAGTCTTTTTATAAGCAATTACTTGGTTAATGATTGACGAGTTTGATGATAACCAGGACAAGAATAGCAAGCGCAGCAATAGACAAGGCAAATTTTACCAGACGGCGGAAGACGGCAAATACAAGCCCCAACACTATGATGCCTACAATCACCAGTGCAAATGGAGGAAGAGTTGCAAAAAACTCTAAAAAGGAAAGAAAAGAAATCATGTGTTATCCGAAAATGTTACTTATTGAGTTATAAATAACCGACGTGTTCTATTGTTCTTAATTTTCGTGTATTTAGAATGATTACAGGATACTCGTAGTCGAATTGTGTTTATATTACCTTTTAAATTCAATTCAAATTAAAAGTAAATGTAATAATTCCGGACATTTCCATGTTTCCGCTTATTGGATTGAACTTCCATTTTCGAAGAGCGTCCATTGCTTCACGTTCAAGCAACGGATCACCTTTTTGGAGTGGTCTCATAGTACCTACCGTTCCATCGGGATGCACATTAAACTGAATACGAATCTGGCTTGATGTTGCTCCGGATGGAAATTTAGGTAATGGTTTATTGAGGACAGTACGGTTGCCCCCACCGCCCCATTCAATATCTCCCAATCCTTCTCCCTTGCCTTTACCTGTGCCGTTCTCACCAAGACCGCTACCGCTTTGTGTTCCGTTTTTAGCTCCAATTTCTTTAGTTGAATTTGCGTCTGCTTGATTTTTAGTCGGGTTCTTTGTAGGAATATCTTTTACACTTTTAATATTATTGCTTTGGGTAATATCTGTTGATGCAATTTTTGGAGATTTGGTGGCAGAAGTATGCTGTGCATCTTCAAGAGGGTTATGTGTGATTTTTCCTTGTTGCTTTGCACCTTCTTTTGTTAGATTCCCTTTGCTTCTACCTGTTCCATTCCCACGACCGAAATTAATGAGAGTAATCGGAGTACTTTTTTCTTCGGGTCGTTGGTACGGATCAACTTTCAAATCAACAAGTGTTGCAAGTAGAAGTAATAGCAGGATGATTGTAGATGCAACAAAGAATCCCCGTGCCGTGAATTTATCCCACGGAATTACAAGTTTAATATCTTCTTCTTTTTCAGTTATGTGGTGCATAATTCACCAAAAGTGAAACAAACATATCCCCTATAATAGAGTCTTTAACGAATTCTGTCGATCCAACTTTGGGCAAATCCGTGTTGTTTGGCTGCTGCTTCCGCTTCATCACGGGAACCAAAAGACCCGAATCGAACTCTATACCATGTTTTTCCGCGTACCAATTGTTCACTCATTGAGATATTTTCTGCGTTGTGAGATTTAAGACGTTCAAGTCGCTCGGTAGCATCATCCTTCGACGGGGAGGAATATACTTGAACAGTAAATACCGGAGTTACTGCTTTGGATTGAGACGTTGATGCCGATAGGTTATTATGAGTTATTGACTTTGAAGCAATATTGCGTTTTACAACAGGCACTTCAGGTTGCTTTTGTTGCTCCTTTGGCATCTCCACTTTATTTTCGATTTTTTTTACAGGTTCGATAGCAGGTTTTGAAATTTCTTTCGGTTTCTCATCGATTACATGCTTTGTTTCCTCATGTTTTGGCGGTTCTGTCTGCGCAACTAACTGATGTTCCTCGTGTACTTGCACAGTATCGACTGTTGCCTTAACCTCTGCATGAACAGTATCATGAAGTTCAGCTTTTGCCACAGGCAGTTTTGCAGGAGTCTCTTTTTGTGTCACCTGAGTAGGCGGCATGACAGGAGTTGCCTGATCAAACAGCGCTGTTATCACAGGATAAACCCTATATCCTCCATATCCTACAGCAAGTAAAGCCAGTGCAGCTACTGCCCAAAAGAAGACAGCCTTGCGTTTTTTCTTGTCAACAGGAGGTTTTACAGGCTTCGGTATCGAAGGTTTAGGAGCAGGGGGAACAACAGGTTCAGGAGGCGGTTCAGGAGTTTGAGCTGCCATTTCTGCTGCCATTGTTGCATAGCTTGAGTACGGAGTTGAAGAATCCGGCGGGAAATTATCAAGCTCCGGCTGAGGTGTAAGAAGCAGAACTTCATCCTCATCAAGTCGATAGGTTGAAGGATGATGTGCATTAAAATCCGATAGATCGATTTCATCAGTGGAATCAGAATCCTCTACTGCTTTAAATTCTTTAGTGGTAGTTGATTGATTCGGCTGAATTTCCTTAGGAACGGATGATTTACGATCTTCTGAGCGTTTAAGATCATTTTTTAAGAGCAAAACCCATTCGTCATCAATTTTCTCATAAACTTTTGCTGACGGCATGTCGGAATCGTTACCGGAATTTTTAGGCTCCA
Source organism: uncultured Ignavibacteria bacterium (assembly GCA_937868245.1). Classification (GTDB taxonomy): domain Bacteria; phylum Bacteroidota; class Ignavibacteria; order Kapaibacteriales; family UBA961; genus JADJXV01. The sequence continues at coordinate 4,050 of CALMMI010000218.1, forward strand.
ACACTTCTTTTGAAGATGAATATTGACTTCCATCGATATCATCATCAATTGCTCCCGAACGTACAAAAGGTACGGACTTATCTAATCCTTCACCTACAGCTGATCTGAAAGCATTTGCCTTTGGAAGAGGAGGTAGAGGGCTTTCTTCATCCGAATTTTGATACTGAGGGGCAGAAGAATCCATAGAACGGCGTCCTTTTTCGGATTTCTCATTACCTGCATCCCAGGCATTTTCATCCATCGGAATTGCAGTTTCTTCAAACTTCGATAAATCACCCGGATATTGTTCCAAATTCTCAAGAGCAAACGAATCGTCGTCGTGGGCATCAAACCCACCGAAATCATCGTCGTTTTCGGGTGTATTCTTATCTGTATTCATTCAATATATCCCCTGCAAATTACTGAAAATAGAGGGTTTGTAGGTTGCAAGATTAAAATTGCCAGGTTATGCCGGCAGCAATAAATATGCCCCGCTCTTTATAGCCGTTCCATAGGAAAACTGTAGAATTAAGAAGATTATCCAACCGTAAATGTACCCTTGCTGTTTGGGAAAGTACATATTCTCCCCTAACATTAATGGTTGTAAAACCTGATAATTCCTGCTGTTTGGCAATATCGGCATAACGCGACGACACATATTGTGCCGTAATTTGTGTGCCAAATTGCTCGGACCAATTCCGATGCCAGGAACCGGTTAGTTTGAAGGGTGAGATATACGGTACACTCGAGGATGTAGAATCGGCATATTCAGGAAGAGATGCAGAGGTAATTGCCATAAAAGCAGTAACGTTATCCGTAGGTGTTACTTTCCATGATAGTTCACTGTTTATCTCAAAGCTGGACACTTCTGCATAAAATGGCAAGAATGTTCCAACTCCAGTTGAGGTAAACAGAGGTGTGTCTGCAACAAGTTTATATACTAACCCTGCTGAAGCTGATAACGCCTCGACAGGGAAATAATTGATACTTGCATGTACAGTGATGTGATCCCGCGGGAAGGTTACGAATGCTGAATCAGCTAAGTAAGGGTTTGTATGAAGCATATCACGAAAACTATTGTTTTCCAATCCGGTTCCTAATCCACCTCTTAGTGTGAATAGCTCGTTCATACGGTATTGAGCACCAGCTTTGAATTTAATGCCCGCAAGTGTTACCCCGCCTGAAGTATTGGCAGTTTGAACAGCTGCAATTCCGTTAAATGTGAAGTTACCAAGCATATACTCTGCAAACCCGCCGGCTTCAATGTAATTAGAAGAATTACCACGGATTGTATGTAAATCGAGTAATAAACTACCGCCCACAATAATATCATTCCATGTATTTTGAATAGTAACATGTCCATTTAGTGCATTATCAGCCACACTGCTATTCGTATCTTGTTTTAAGGCTATACTTGACCAACTTCCTCCGGCTGAATACCCGAATGAATTGTAATTGCCTTTCACACCGATTTTAGCGGCAAAATCTGTAGTAGTTCGTTCGGGTGCTGAAGGGATTGCAAATAGGTTGTACGCACTTCGATTAAAATCGAGGGTGGTTTCAGTCTTGCTTCCACCAAAGAACAAATATTTTTCAGGGGCAATGTAATCTGCGTTAAGATGTGCTTTAATAATACTGAAATCGGCATTCTCGAGATGACCGCCGCTGGAAGCATATCCGGCAAGAGCATTTAAGGCATATCCGCCAAATTCAGTGCCATATCCTGCTTCGAGTATTGGCGAGATATACTGTCCGAACTCTCCACGAACAAAACCTCTTGAAAATTTTGGGGTATAGCGGTTAAATTGCAACATTCCCAAAGGTAATAATAAGGGTGGTTGTTTCTCTAATGTATTCAGGGAGTCAAGTTCCTTTGCTGAAAGCGGTGAAGTTTTTTTAGGCATCTGTTTAACTCCGGCTGGAACATCAATCTTTTCTGTACCGCTGATTATAATATCCGGCAATTCAAGAGGTTGCGGACTTGTAGGCTGCTGTCCCAAAGCTGAGGAGACAAACCCTATAATCAGAAAAAATAGTATGTTAAATCGCGTGAACATAAGTTTTAGTATATATCTGTTTAAGTTCAGAAAGTTGGGTTCGATGAATGAGTTTTAAATGAATAAATATACCTTTGAGTCCCTTTTGTGAATTTTAGTGTCTCTTGGGTTAAACTCTTTTCTGTAAGTAAGCTACGGAGCTTTCGGCAACCGTTTCAGCCGGGATTGTGCCGTCTTTCCAAAGTCATCGGTTGGGCGTAGCTTCACTATTGTTTTATATATGTCGCGTGCTGCTTCAATATCAGCTGTCTGCTCATAGCTTTCACCCAAGCCTATCATAGAAAGTGTGTACCAATCTTCCACCCCGGAGAATTTCTCACTAACCAGTTTGAAGGCAGCAAGAGCATTCGGGTAATTTTTCTCTTTTAGCCAAAGTTCACCGATACGGTACGCAGCTTCTGCAGCTAACAGGGGATTGTCCTCCCGTGCAGCAAGGGTACTGAATTTTGAACGTGCACTATCAGCCAGACCTTTTGCCCGCAAGTACATTGCAATTCTATACCGGCTTTGATCTGCATATTCATTATTCTTAAAATTGACTGTTACATCCCTGTATAACTGAAGTGCGGCTGAGGTATCACCTCTAGTATAGGTAATCTGAGCGCGCTCGAAACCGGCTTCGGCTGCAGCATTATTGGCAGGGAAGCGTACTTGAACAAGATTAAACAAAGAATCAGCTCTAAGAGCATTTTGTTGCTCAAGATTCATTTTCGCAAATTCTAACAAAGCCAAAGGAGCAAATTCACTTTGTGGAAATTTCGTTAGAATTTCATTCATTGTCTGCTCGGCTTTTACAGGTTCGTTAATACCTGCATAGCTTTTCTCTAAGTAAAACAACGCTTCTGCATTGCGGTCGTTCTCAGGATATTTCTTAAGATAATTCTCGAATTCAGTAATAGCACTCGAATAATTTTTATTGGTCGAAAACTTAAATGCTTTATTGAAGGAAAGCTCTTTGGAAACTTCAAGTTGCGGATTCCCTTCGATAAAAGTATCTGCGATTTGGTTCGCTTCTTCGCTTCTACCCAATGTTTCAAGGGAGAATTGCATACTTTTTACCGCTTCACCCGCATACGGACTTGATGGATACGAACTCAAGACCACTTTATATGCTTCGATTGCATGTTCAAAGTCGCCGGAATTATAATAGCTGTCGCCAATGGAATAATATGTTTGTGCGAGTAAATCACTGCTCGGATAAGCAGAGATGAGTTTGCGATAATCTTCGATTGATTCAGCATATTTTTTTTGTTGAAAATGCGCCCACCCGACCGAATACAATGCTCTGGGAGCAAGAGAAGATTTGGGATATGATTTTACATACGCCTTAAAAGCATCTACTGATTTATCGTATTCACGCATCCGGTAATATGCCTGTCCGATTTGGTAGGAAGCATATTGCCCTTCATCAGTTTTTGGGGAACGCGCCGCTGCCTGGCGGTACGATTCAGCGGCTTTGCCGTATTCTTTTAATATATAATGTCCGTCGCCCTTGCGAATGAGAGCTTCTGCTGCAAATCTTGTTTCCGGGTAATCTTTAACTAATCGTGCAAAATATGCTGCACTGTTTGCAAAATCCTGCTTACGGAAATATGTCCAACCCAGACCATAGAGAGCTTCCTCCACACGTTTGCTTGCAGGATAATTATCTATTATTTGTTTGTAGAAATCTTCTGCATTTTTGAGTAGTTCCAAACGGTAATAGCTTTCAGCCAGCCAAAAGGTTGCTTCTTCTTTACGGACATCGGATTTATGTTCACCTAAAAATGTAGTGAGTGCGTTAATAGCTTCACGGTGCTGCATATTCTGAGAATAAGCTATCCCTTGTTTCAGGCGTGATTCCGCCAAGTATTTTTCACGCAATGGCATTGAAGCAAGTGTGCTTGCCTTAGCAAGTTTTTCAGAT
>CALMMI010000219.1 GCA_937868245.1 uncultured Ignavibacteria bacterium
AGCAACCTTCACAGGCTTATCTTCGAATTCACCCACTATACGGGGCAATCTGAACAAATCAAGTGCCTGCTCTAACGAAATCGACTCTATTGACTGCTCAGCCAGCAAACTGGCAAATTTTGCTTCCTTACCCTCACCAATTTGAACCATAGGACCAAAGCGTCCGACCTTAGCTATAACTTTTAGTTCGCTCTTTGGCTCAAGCCCCAGTTCACGAGCACCGGTTGAACGGGCGGCTGTTCCGATAGTTTCAACTACAGTTTTGTGAAATGGAGTGTAGAAGTCTGTGATAACATCATTCCAAACTCTTTTTCCGCCTGCGATCAAGTCGAACTCCTCTTCTACTGATGCAGTAAAATTATAGTCCATAATTTGCTTGAAATGCAAGATTAGGAAATCGGTAACAACATTCCCGATGTCGGTAGGAAAGAGCTTCGATTTTTCTGCTCCGTAATTTTCCGATTTAGCTTGTGTAGTTATAACGTTATCTTTTAATGTTATAATCTGCACCTGACGTGTTTTGCCTTCACGGTCTTCTTTAACAACATACTCACGTTTTTGAATTGTAGATATGGTAGGGGCATACGTAGAAGGTCTGCCGATACCGAGTTCTTCCAATTTCTTAACCAAACTTGCCTCGGTATATCGAGCAGCAGGTTTGGCAAATTTTTGAGTAGCAAGCATTACATTCAAATCAACTGTTTCTCCGATATGAAGCGGCGGAAGCATTTTTGATTCATCCGATTCTGTGTCATCATCAGTAGATTCAAGATATACTTTTAGGAATCCGTCGAATTTTAATACTTCACCGGTTGCTATTAAATCCTCAGGAGTAGTTGAAATTCCGATGGTCGCAATAGTTTTCTCAAGTTGTGCTTCTGCCATTTGCGAGGCAATGGCACGCTTCCAAATCAAATCGTAGAGTCGTTTAGCATTTGAATCACCTTCGATTGTCTTATGATTGAAATAGGTCGGTCTGATAGCTTCGTGAGCTTCCTGTGCGCCGGATGATTTGGTAGTATATTTTCTTGTTTGGGAGTACTTAGATCCATAAGCAGAGGAGATTTCTTCTTTAGCGAGATTGAGTGCCATCTCGGAGAGGTTAACGGAGTCAGTTCTCATGTAGGTGATATGACCTGCCTCGTACAGTTTTTGGGCAATTGTCATTGTTTGCAGGATTGAGAATCCGAGCTTACGGCTTGCCTCTTGTTGTAATGTTGACGTTGTAAACGGTGGTGCAGGGGATTTCTTACCCGCTTTTTTCTCTAAATTCTTGATTGTGAATTTTGCATTGATGCATCTCGTAAGGAACTGCTCTGCTTCTTCAATACTTTCGTACCGTTTAGGCAGTTCGGCACTTAGTATTTTTGTTTTGTCACCTGCAACGATAAAATCAGAGGTTACACGATATGCATAAGAGCTTTCAAAAGTGTTGATTTCACGTTCACGTTCTACGATAAGGCGTACAGCAACCGATTGGACACGTCCCGCAGATAAGGATGGTTTGATCTTTTTCCATAGAACAGGAGAGAGTTCAAATCCCACCAAACGGTCAAGCACGCGGCGTGCTTGCTGAGCATTAACCAAGTTGTAATCAATATCTCTTGGTGATGCAATTGCAGCAAGGATGGCAGGTTTAGTTACTTCGTGGTAAACAAATCGCTTGGTTTCCTTTTTCTTTAGATTGAGAGCCTCGTACAAATGCCATGCAATTGCTTCCCCTTCACGGTCTTCGTCAGTTGCCAGCCAAACTACTTCAGCACTTGCTGCAAGTTTTTTTAATTCTGCTACCAGTTTGTGTTTGTCTTCAGAAATTTCATAGATAGGTGTAAAGCCATTTTCTGTGTCAATAGCCATGTCTCCTTTGGCTAAGTCTCTAATGTGACCAGACGATGCTTTTACAGTAAATTCTTTCCCCAAGAACCCTTCAATGGTTTTTGCTTTGGCTGGCGACTCAACAATTACAAGATTTTTAGACATAAATTCCAAGCTAAACGGTAAGAAATAAAAGAAAAATCAATCCAAGAAACAAGATTAAAATTGTAACTATTGTTTATTATGTTCGCACTGAGCCGTATTAGGACAGATTGCAAATATTTGAAGAGAATGTTTCATCGGTTTGAAACCGAATTCAGTACAAACTTTCTTTTGAACAGCATCGATGTCAGTTTCACGAAATTCTATAATATAGCCACATTCTACACAAATTAAATGGTCGTGATCCGGCATACGGGATGCCAGTTCATAATGTGCACTCTCACCTTGAAAACGGTGTTTCATCAGAATCGTACACTTCGTAAGCAGGTCGAGTGTTGAGTATATAGTTGCACGGGAAATACGGTCGCCCTTTGAATTCATATAGAAATATAATTCATCTGC
>CALMMI010000220.1 GCA_937868245.1 uncultured Ignavibacteria bacterium
CACTACTATTCAGCAGGATTCACCTTCGGAAAATAGATTACCTACAAAAAGATAACAAACTCAATACAAAGCACTAATTCTCATTTTTATACGCTCTTATATTTCTAATTTTTAAGGAAAGAAATAAAACTATTTAAAATTATTTTATAAAATATGTAACCAAATCCAATAAAGAATATTCTTATCTGTACAAACACAAGCAAATCAAGGGAATAACAATTATTAGTTATTTTCTTATATGCAACAATTTTTACAGAATATTTGCAATGCGCAAGCAATATTCTTTTACTATATTTTATATTTTATGAAAACTTTATCTATTACCTTAAAAATATTTTTATTATTATTTCTAGTCAATAATTCTCTTCTCAATGCTCAACAGTTCAATGCAAATTTAGCAGCTAAATTACAGCAGACATTAGATGCTCAGCTTGCAGCTTTTCCGGATACAAAAGGTGTATCAGCATGTGTGTATTACCCGGGTCAGGGTATGTGGAAAGGAACGAGCGGACTATCATACGCAGGGCATCCGATTACCTCCGACATGGAATTCGCAATTGCAAGTAATACGAAGCTTTTTACAACTGTTGCAATCATGAAACTAGTTGAATGCAATAAGCTTTCTCTTAACGACCAGTTACAAAAGTGGCTACCCAAATATGCAAATGTTGATTCCTCTATTACAATCAGGCAACTTCTCAATCATAAAAGCGGAGTAGCCGATGTATTCACAGCAGCGTCGATGGCGTACATTGAAGCTAATCCAACTCATGTATTTACAACAGCAGAAGTAATGGCATTGATTGGTCCAAAACTCTTCAAGCCTGGTGCAGGATTTAGCTATTCCAACACTAATTATATTCTTGCCGGAATGGTAGCTGAAAGTGCATCGGGAATTGAAATACATAAAATCGTACGGGACAGTATTCTTACTCCCCTTCAATTAGACAGCACTTTTTATGATGGTAAGGAAACAGTTTTAGGGACAATTGCGCATCCCTGGGAAAAGAAAACAGACGTATTCAATATTTCCAGGACTGCACTCAATACGTTAGGTACTTCCTGCGGTGCAATGTTTTCAACTGCAGGTGAGATGGTACAATGGTATCAGGCATTACTAAGCGGGCAGGTGGTAAGTGCAAACTCACTTAAAGAGATAACCACCTTCCTAAGTCCTGCAAATTATGGCTTCGGGTTAATGACAACAAAAATCAACAACAGACTGCTATGGACCCACGGTGGTACAAACACAGGATACAACAGCAGAATGTTCTATGATCCTGAAATGAAAGTTATTCTTGGCGGATTCTCAAATGCAAACCCCTCGGTAATAGATGGTGCAATTTTAGGGGTAATGTACATGGCACTTGTAGATGCCTTACCGGCAACAGCAGGGGTAATCAGCGGCTCAGGTGTAGTTTGTCAAGGACAAAACTCAGTTACCTATACAGTCCCAATTATAGCAAAAGCAAATTCGTACGTATGGACTCTGCCGAACGGAGCTACGGGAACAAGTGTAACCAATTCAATCACAATAAATTATGGAGCTTTGGCTCAATCAGGCGCAATAACTGTCTGCGGGTCTAACTCCTATGGAAACGGCGCACCTTCTACTCTGCCGGTAATAGTAAATCAGGTTCCTACAGTGATTATTAACGGTGCGACAGATGTAGCAATAAACACCACCAAGCAATATTCAATCCAGCAAATTCAGGGTACAATTACATGGGCAGTTTCAGGTGGATTTATTAAATCAGGGCAAGGTTCTACCCAAATTTCAGTTACATGGGGCGGCTCGGGGTCAGGAAGTGTAACTGCTTCAATCTTGCTGCCAAGCGGATGTACAGCTTCAAAATCAATTGATGTCACTAAATTTGAAGCTGCAACGGGAGCTACACTTGCATTATGGTACGACGCAAGTCATATTCTCGGAGCGGTTAACGGACAAAATCTGCCGTTTACAGCTCCCTTTACCGAAGCCCACCCGTCGTGGCAGGATATTTCAGGAAATGGCAGAGGAGCATATATGATTGCCGGTAATCAACCGTTGATTCCAATATTTTACGACCAAGGAACAAACACTGTAAATGAATTACCTGCTGTACGTTTCGACAAAATAAACGATGCTTTGATTGTCAACAACTCTGCCGATGTAAATGCAGGTGCAACAAAAACTCTTTTTTCCGTATTCAAAACTGGCGTGGATGTTACAGCAAGTCAGGTAATTTTCGAATCCGGTAACGGCGCTCCTACTCAATCAGGGTTTAACATTTACATAAATAAAGGAGATATAGGTTTTGGGGTCTGGAATGGCAGCAAGTCCCTTTGGATTCATAAAACTTGCACAGCTAATACTTCCTATCTGACTCAGCTTGTTTATGACGGCAACGCAGGTACACTAAAGGTTTCTGTGAATAATACAACTGCAACTGAAACCGGAGCACCGGCTGTTCTCCCGCAAGGAACACAATACAACGGCTTAGGTTCATCAGTGCAAGGAACACGATTGAGAATGGGATATTCAAGTGCTACAGTAGATTTTCCATTCGGCGGTTCGATTGCAGAAGTAATGCTTTATAATACTGTTTCTTCTGCAACCCGCTCACAAACCTTTTCATATCTAAATGCTAAATATGGTTTCTCGCTTGGAACAAATCAACTTCAAAAGTCAAATGCATCAGAACAAAAAGATGATTTTGAAGTTAGTGAAGGCGGAGCAAATATCGATATTACAAATGCTGATTATTCAATTCCTGAAGAATCTACGCACCTATCCGTATCTCCCAACCCGGTTCAAGACGAAGCTACAATCAGGATAAACTCAACTACCAACGAAGAAGTAGAACTATCAGTATATACTGTTCTAGGGCAAAGAATTACTACCCCTCTACAAAGTCAAGTAAGGGTTGGATTAAATGAGTTCAGCATTCCGACTAAAAATCTTCCAAGTGGTTCATACCGTGTTATAATTTCAGGTGTTACACTTTATGATAGTGCCTGTA
>CALMMI010000221.1 GCA_937868245.1 uncultured Ignavibacteria bacterium
TTATCCCCCAAACTCCAGACCTGAATCGTGGTGTATGGTATGATATGGAAGATTGGTGTTTGAAAATGTGCAAAGATTCCCTGAAAGAACTCTTTATTTGTGCAGGTGGGATTTACAAAAGCGGTAATAAAATCAACCAATTGATAGCAGTACCCGACAGTTGTTTTAAGATTGTAGTTGTTCTTGAACGAGGTCAAAAATTATCAGATATAAACACTCAAACAAGAGTTGAAGCGGTTATTATGCCAAACAGCACCGGAATTCGTAAAGATAAGTGGCAACAATACAAAAGAACTGTAAATGATATTGAAAAAGCTACCGGATATAACTTTCTTAATTATGTACGGAATGATGTGCAGGCTGCTATAGAAAGTCGTTAATTTTTGTTCTTAATACCTTTGTGTAACCTAAAACATAGAACTAACCTACCTTTGATGTAGTTCATAAAACTACTCAAAAATTATCCTTAGTTACCTTTTTGGCACACCGTAATCAATGGTAATTATCTCCTTTCTTCTAACCTCCCACCATTGTAAATTGTACATATAAAAAACAGTAAGAGCAAAAATCATTTGTCTTTCACGAAATTAGGTCGTAATTTGCCATTCCAACTAATTGCAGCAAATATCTACAATGAATATAAACGTACTACTTACGCCGTCGGAGCTACCACACAGCTCTGAAAATGGCGAAAGCATTGCTATTGTAATCGACGTTCTACGGGCATCTACAACCATTTGTGTTGCCCTCTCGAGTGGCGCGACTTCAATACTGCCCGCTTTAACAGTTGATGAAGCAAGTGCTACATACCTTAGGCTTCGTCCGACCGTCCGTTTTTTGGGCGGTGAACGGAAAGGTGTAAAGCAACTTGGATTTGATGCAGGTAATTCTCCGTTGGAGTATTTGCCGGAGAATGTTTCAGGCAAGACAATATCATTTACAACTTCCAATGGAACGAAAGCTCTTAAATTGGCAGCAAAAGCAAACAGAATCTATATCGGCTCTTTCGTTAACCTAAAAGCTTCTGTTGAATACATTGCATCTAAACATAATGCAAAAAATGTAGATTTTACTATTGTTTGTGCAGGTTCGGACGGACAATTTTCGTACGAAGATGCAGCTTGCGCAGGTGGGTTTGTAAAGTTGCTATGTAAGAAATTCCCGATAGCAACTCTTTCTGATACCTCTGCTGCAGCAGAGGTACTTTTTGCAAAACACAAGAACAACTTAGTTGCACTTTTACAAAATACAGTTCATGGAAAAAGACTGATAGAGCTTGGTTTCTCGGATGATATAGAATGCGCAGCAGACCTCAATTCACTTAATATCGTTCCGTATGTTGACGGTAAAACGATTGTAATGGCAAAATAACAAAGGAAATACCAAAATGCCTACTGATCCGGAAAATATTATTCTAAAACGTGCTGGGGCACCCCAACAGGGGAAGGGTGCATCTGAACCTACTCAGCCTACATCCGCAGATAATAAACGTACTCCACGTTCAGCTAAAGGGGCTGCCCCATCCCCTGCTCCAAAGTCTCCTGTTGACAGGCAGCGTCAAATTCGCATAATTGCAATAACTCTTATGTTGTTTGCAGTTCTGCTGCTGATAGCTCTTATTTCTTATACAGCAAAAGATGAAGCAAATGCAGAACTTACAATGCACGACATTTCGGGAATTTTCAGGGGGGATGAATCCATCCGTGCAAAGGTGGATACTACGCAAAATTGGCTTGGATTGGTAGGTGCAGTTTTATCGAACATCCTGTATAATTACACAATTGGATACGCAGCAATCATCTTTCCTTTCATGATTGGTGTTTGGGCAAAAAATTTGTTCTCTAAGCAAGTTGTTTTGCCGCGAACAATCAAAATGACAGGAACATTTTTGATTCTTGGGATTCTCTTTGCAGGATTGATGGGAACATTCCAATTAGTAACATGGCTTCCAACTGTTTCACGTGAATGGAGCGGTGCGGTCGGGCAATTTTTATCAAGCATCCTCTCGGACTTAATCGGCAAGATTGGTTCGTTCTTAGTAATTGCTGTAGCAATTTTTGTTACATTGATAATGGGAACAGACCTTGATATTGATAAACTTACAATGCGTTTCCGTTTATACTACGGAAAACTGCAGGACAAATTCGCCCATCTTTTAGAAAAATACAAAAGTCGTTCGGCAGAGGTAGAAGCCTCCGAACAAATAGTTGAAGAAACTCCAACTAAACCTATTCCCAAGGCATCACCATTAGTAGATGAGGAACCTGCCCGAATTGTTCGGCGTGCTGCTGTAATGGAAGCACAACAAGAGGACTTTGAACCTCCTGTTCTAATTAAAAAACGTGAGCCGCTTATCCGCCGTCCTGAAGAGCCTGTGATTCAGCCTTTGTCTCAAAACCGTGGAACCGAGGATATCGAGCAACCGAACACTGCACAGCCCTACAAACCAATGACAAACCATCTCGATTTGCCACCCCAACCGATAGTTCAAAAAGTTGTTCCAAATCCGATAATTGAGTCTGAAGAGCCATCAACCTTCTCAAATGAAGAGCAACCAAAAACACTAACTCTTACAGTTCAAGAATTGCAAAAATCTGCGCACGATTTGGAAATCGAACCCGAAATTAATGTGCTTGATGAAGAGATTGAATATATCGGTCCTAATTTATCGTTGCTATCAGAACAGCACGAACAGGACATCATGGTTGACGACAAAGAACTCAAGGAAAATGCCCGGTTATTACAAGAGAAACTTGAAACGTTTAAGATTAATATCGAGGATCTTACGATTACAACAGGACCTGTTGTTACTCAATATGAATTTGTACCGGCAGCAGGAATAAAGATTTCACAGATTGAGAATCTTACCGATGATATTGCACTTGCTCTTAAAGCACGGGGTATTAGAATCATTGCCCCTATCCCCGGTCGTGGGACAGTTGGAATTGAAATTCCAAATCATAATCCCTCGATTGTGCTCTTTAGCAGCATTATCAAGTCACCTAAATTCCATGATGCCGATTACCGTTTACCTCTCGCGCTCGGCAAAACAATTTCCGGTGAAGTATATTGCTGCGATTTGGCAAAAATGCCTCACTTACTGATAGCAGGGTCAACCGGTTCGGGTAAATCCGTGGGTATTAATACATTGATTGCTTCACTGCTTTACCGGATGCACCCGCATGATTTGAAATTTGTGATTATCGACCCGAAAAAAGTGGAACTTGCTTTTTACGGATTACTCAAAAATCACTTTATGGCTGTATCCCCTGATGTGGATGAAACGATTATTACTACCCCGCAGAATGCAGTCCTTGCCCTTAAATCGGTAGTGGCGGAAATGGACAGACGGTATGATGTACTTGCATCCGTGGGGCAGCGGAACGTTGTAGATTACAACCAAAAAGTAAAGGAAGGAAAATACAAGGATACTACCAACTTCGTTCACCGTCCTATGCCTTATATCGTTGTGATTATCGACGAGTTGGCGGATTTGATGCTCACCGCTGCGCGTGAAGTGGAAGAACCAATTACCCGTATTGCGCAGCTTGCCCGTGCAATCGGTATTCACCTTGTGGTTGCTACACAGCGTCCGTCGGTAAACGTTATTACCGGGATTATCAAAGCAAACTTCCCTGCCCGCTTGGCATATCAGGTTGCTTCCAAAATTGACTCAAGAACTATATTGGACATGGGCGGTGCGGACCAACTTTTGGGTAACGGTGATATGTTGTTTTTACCCGGAGGTTCCCCTAAACCATTGCGTATTCAAAATTCATTCATAAGTACCGATGAAGTTGAGGCAATTTGTACGCATATCGGTAATCAGCACGGCTATTCTACACCCTATATGCTTCCAAGCGTGAATGAGAAAAAAACCGGTGGCAAAGGCGGAGATGCATTGGAAGATGGCGGTAGGGATAACCTGTTTGAAGAGGCGGCAAGAAT
>CALMMI010000222.1 GCA_937868245.1 uncultured Ignavibacteria bacterium
AAAAGAACATCAATATTTTGTAGATGAACAACGGTTCGGACCCTACGAGTTTTGTCATCACATACAATTTATCAAACAGATTCCCAATGGTGTGGAAATGCGTGATATAATTGATTACAAAGTTGGGTATGGTTTCATAGGCAACATTGCAAACCAAATGATTGTCAAAAAACAACTTAAGACAATATTCGATTACCGCTTCAAAAAGATAGAAGAGATTTTTGGGAAATATTGAATCTATTATTTGAGCTCAAGTATTGTTACCCCGTCCCCACCTTCTTGTATTGTACCAAGTCTGAAATTTGCAACCAGAGGATGCTTGCGAAGTTGCTCATGAATTACTGTACGCAAAGCCCCTGTTCCCTTACCGTGAATAATAGTAAGGGTTTGCAGATTACTGAGCATTGCATCAGAAATAAATTGCTCCACTTCTTTACAAGCTGCATCTGCACGCTGACCGCGTAGGTCGAGATTCATTTTAGAGTCAAACTTAACAAAACCACCGGAGCTTTTACTTGCTTCCTTTTTCTTTGTTTTTCCTGCTTTTCGTAATTGAGCAAGTGCAGTTTTGAATTTAAGACCGTTAAATTCAACAACTGCAGAATGAGCAGCAGCATCAATTGCAATAACGACACCTATCGCGTTAGAACCTGCCATCGTAACATCGTCGCCTGCTTCCAATACTTCGTTATCTACTTCTTGCTTAGGTTTCATTGCCTCAGCTTTTTTCTCTATTTCCTTTTTACCGGATTCAAAGTCCTTCTTAATATCGGAGGCAGAACGTTGTTGTTCTCGGATTTCCTTGATTGTCTGTTCAACCAGTGCATTGGATTTTTGGACTATATCCTTTGCTTCATCCCGTGCGTCACCAATTATTTGATTGCGTTTTGCCTTAACTTCTGCTAAACGTTCTTCGTAATCTATACGCTTTTTCTCTGATATTATGTGCTCCTGCGCAGCTTTGCGCAAATGTTCCTCGGCTTCTTGTTTGAAACGTTGGAGTGCAGAAATACTTTCCTCAAGTTCAGAATGGCGGTCACCAAGATAGGTTTTAGCGCGGTTCATAACAACATCTGGAATCCCGACTGATTTGGCTAGAGCAAACGCATAACTATTCCCCGGAACACCCGATTGGAAACGGTACGTCGGGATAAGGCGAACTCCGTCGAACTCCATAGAAGCAGTTAAAATCTCAGGT
>CALMMI010000223.1 GCA_937868245.1 uncultured Ignavibacteria bacterium
TGAAGCAGGAAAGAACTTTTTGGACTGTTCAAAAGCAAGAATCATGGAGGTTGCACGTTTGGCAAGAAGCCGATTCGTTTTCCCGGGAAGAACATTCGGTTCGAGAAGCATCATCGGGATACCCAATTGCTGTGCGACAATTCCCGCAGGATAACTGATGTAGGTTCCCCCGCATAGGATTGCATCAATCTTATGCCACTTACATAACGAACGGACTTTAATAATTGAACGGAAAATTCTAAGTGGAAGTGTAGGAGTGCTTTTATGGAAAATACCTTGAAATCCGGTAACGGAAATAGGTTCGAACTTATATCCCAACTCTGGAACTACCCTGGCTTCAATACGATTTGGATTCCCTACAAATACAACTGAAAGGTTATCGCCCAATAGTTTTTCCAATTGTTCAACTACTGCAACCGCAGGAAATAAATCGCCACCCGTACCACCCGCTGCTACAAGAATATTCATATTCAAACCGTTAAGAATTTTTAGGAATTAAATTTTAAAGCTCTTCGCTTGTCCGTCTAAATATTTCGTGATGCAGAAGGGCAAAAATACCTAAACTTTCCGTAATTTGAGTGTGTCAGAAATTACAATGTCACTTTTACGCTCTCATTTCTATGAAAATTCTTTGTACAATAGTTGTATTTCTTTTATCAGTTACAATTTCTTACTCACAGTCCTCACTTGTTCGTAATCGATTACAATCGGTTGCTTTAGGCAAAGTGGACGAAGTGAAACGGGAGCTGCCTGATTTACTGGCTGAATTTCCTGACGATCCCGGTATTCAATTTCTGCATGGTGTAGTTCTTGAAGATGCCTCGCAAGCATTGAAAATCTATGAGAAAATCATCAAAGAACACCCTGATTGTGAATGGGCTGACGATGCACAGTGGCGCATTGTGCAATTCTACGCTTTGAAAAATGATACGACTCGTGCCCGTAAGGAGTTAAAAGTGTATCGAGATAAATATCCTCAATCTGAATTTCTTTTGAATGCATCCGAAATGGTAAGGAGTACAGTTGGCTTTGGGAAGACTACGGAGAAAGTTGCTGCTGCTGCTGTTCCAGAAACTAAAACGTCAACTGCAACCGATATTAAGCCATTATCCAAACCAACCGAGTCAAAAGCCGTAAGCACAGGTGTTGTAGCTAAACCGGTTGAAACGAAACCGATTGGTAAAACAGTCGAAACAAAACAACAGGAAACAAAACCGACTGCCAAACCCGCTGATTCCAAATCAGCTGCTAAACCAACAGAGACGAAACCGTCTGACTCCAAACCGGCTGTAAAACCGGCAGAAACCACAAAAGCTGAAACAAAACCGGCTAAACCGACTGATACTAAACAACCGGTAAAACCTGATGCAAAAGCCGAAGCAAAACAAACCGGAAAGCCGGCAGAAACAAAACAAGCCGGCAAATCAGATATTGCTACTGCCTCGCCAAACGATCCCAAAGGAGTTGCCAAGAAAGAAATTTGGAGTTTGCAGGTTGCAAGCTATGATACTAAAGAAACAGCTGAAACAGAGGTTAAACAATTCAAGACCAAAAGGCTGCGTGCAAGTGTTATCGAAAAGAATGTGGATGATAAAACAATTTATGCTGTGTTTATCGGTGAATATACATCGAAGGAAGCTGCAGAAAAAGCGAAGATTATTGTGCAGCAGAGCTGTAATTGCACACCGTTTGTAGTGCAACGGTAGTTGTTTTTAGGAAAGTGATTTAGGATTCAACTATAGTTAATCAAATGTTTATGAGTCAAGATTCGTGTTTGTAGTAGCTGTTTTATATCCGGTCGTATGTTACAATGCCTTCATTCCATGTGGAAGTATAGAAAGAAAGTTTCAACAACAACTTCAGTAGTTTCAATAAAACGGCAGTTATTCTATTGTGTTTTTTGTGCTAAAATGAACAGGGTAGTAATGATAATCATTACTACCCTGTTTTTTTTTAAGAGTTACTTATACCCCTAATTAACGTGGTACGCTTTAAGCGAGTAATACCACTTAAAGCCCGACATAGAAACAAACCCTACACCATACTTCATTATATCATGTCCCGGTTCAGTAGTGTTGGCAACATTGTTAATGAATTCCATGCAATTTTCAAAAACCAAGCCATTAGATTCAACATCCATGGAGTCTTGTATCAGAAAGCGTCCTGTAAGCGGTATAATACTTTCGTAAGACTCAATTTTCTTAAATGGTGCATCAAATTCAATGGTCTCATTTCCTGTTTCAGGAGAATAGCTTACCAAATCTTCTGATTCGTACCGATAGTAACTTGTATCAAACTGATTGCCAATAGCAGAATTATAAGAAGACTTAGTAACAACATAATACTCTTTGTTGCTAAACTTTGCTGTTCCGCTTACCTTCCATTCCATATATGCCTGTGAATTAGAACTGATAAGATTTGAATATTGCCACCAGTTCCCAACCGAAAGGGGTAGGATTTGTTTGGTTTCAGCCTTTGGCTTAGGCTCAGTTACACCATCACAACCGATTGTTAGCATGCAAAGTGATGCAATTGCAACAAGTAGTGTTTTCATTGGATTTTCTCCTTTTAAAGTGAATAGATTAATTAAATATAGGGACATAAATTGCTATTTTTTATTTTGAACCCAAATTTCATTTTGAACTATTGATTCAAATGTTATGACATACAAAAATAGCAATAACTGACAGCATTTATCAATTCTACCCATCGATTTCTATACTATCGATTTAGACTTCTAAGGCATATTTACACTAAATTTTACTCCCCTTTTATAACCTTAAATGACTGCGCAGTTCCATTCTGTATTGCTTTAATGATGTACATTCCATCCGGCATATCTGATATATCGAATTGTAGTTCTTCTTGATTATAGGGTTTGTTGTAAAGGGTTTTGGTGCTTTTACCAGATATATCTGTTACTTCGATTTGTAATTGACCCGAACGCAAACAATCTGTTTTCATTGTTATGATACCAATTGTTGGGTTTGGGTATATTGCTTTTCCTTCAGTTGTATTCGCAACATTATCATCAACATAAGTGATAGATTCCGTATTCATAA
>CALMMI010000224.1 GCA_937868245.1 uncultured Ignavibacteria bacterium
TACTGATGATCCTTCCCCAGTTTATCCCCCTACAAGTGTAAAAATTCCAATTTTTGTAACTACCGACAGACCATTTCTGGCAGCAGCTGCTGAAGTAACATGGAATTCTACAGACGATGAAATTCTGGGAATTGAACCCGGAGAGCTTTTCTGTGGAAACAACTTAATGCTCTACTCCAAAATTTTTGAACAAAAACATTCCGCTCAATTGGCAATAGGAGCCCTCGACGGCTGCCTTGCTGAACACAGTGGAATTCTTGCATATTTGATTACTAACCCCCGAAGACCTGGTGCTCCCCCCTATCCTATGCTGCAAACTCCGACAGGAATAACGGCATCAGGTCTCTTTTTTCCTTTGCAAACAGTCTCGGCTGTTAACGATGAATTTTCGGGTATAAACGATTATATAATACGCAAAAGTGATAAGTCGCTTACAATTGCGTTTAATAGCCCAGGAAATTCCTCAATTTCAATCGTAAATGTGTTAGGTCAGTGCCTAATCAGAAAATCCGTTACTTATTCTGAATCTTCTGCTGAACTCGATGTTTCCACATTACCACAAGGTGTGTATTTTGTGATGGTAATCTCGGGACAGAACACCTCCTGTCAGACATTTCTGTTGCCATAATAAACTATAGTCTTTACGTATTGTTCGGTAAGTCAGCAAAATAGTTTTATTTTTTAGAATATTGTTACTTTTTGATGGAATAATTCAATTCAAGAAAGTTAATCTAAAGTAAGAGTTCTTCTTTCTTTTACAGGCTGAATGCCCTACTCGTCATAGCTTTTGGGTAACCGCCACAAGAATTACATCACTAAAAAGACTATGCCTCTTATCCAAAAGTCAGATTTCTCCCCCCCTTTCCTACTTCGTTACCACCATATTCAAACAATTCTACCAACGCTAATCAGAAGAGTTAAAAGACCAAAGTATATTCGTGAACGTTTTGAAACATCTGACGGGGATTTTTTTGATGTAGATTGGGCACGAGTTAAAGATGCAGAACAGTTGGTTTTGCTTATTCACGGTTTAGAGTCCAGTTCGGATTCCAATTACATACGGGGAATGGTTCAAGCTTTCAACCGACGAGGTTGGGATGCAGCTGTAATGAACTTTAGAGGTTGTAGCGGCACAACAAACCGGTTGTACAAATCCTATCATAGTGGTGCTACTGAAGATATTCATAGCCTTGTAAGGGCAGTTTTTTCACGAAATACTTATCGTGAGATTGCACTCGCAGGATTTAGCCTTGGTGGAAACGCAACCCTAAAATACTTAGGGGAACAAGGAAAGAATATACTTATTAACAAAGCGTGTGCAGTTAGTGTTCCTTGTGATTTAAAAGCATCCGCCTTACGAATGGCAGAACCTGAGAACTCGCTTTATATGAAACGATTTATCCGTTCATTTCAAGATAAACTTCGATTGAAGAAATCGCTTTTGCCTGCAGGTATTACTCTTGATTATTTTGCCGGAATGCGAACTTTTCAAGAACTCGACGACCGTTATACGGCTCCTGCTCATGGTTACAAGAATGCAGAAGAGTATTGGGCTGCATGCAGTGCCACACAATTTATCCCGCGCATCACAATTCCAACTTTACTAATCAGTGCCAAGGATGATTCATTTTTAGGCGAGAGTTGCTTCCCCAAAAAAGAAGCCGAAGAAAGCCCCAACTTCTACTTGGAAATTCCTGAATATGGTGGTCATTTGGGATTCATGAAGTGGAGTGGTGAGTATTGGCACGAAACCCGGGTTGCAGGGTTTATTACCGGCAAATGAAATTGACCTGCTATGGTAAATCAATTAGCAAAAACTACCACGCATACCTACCTCCCAATTTTACTTCCCAGTCTATTTGTTGCCTGTTGGTATTTGCATTGGTATTAGCGCCTTTGGTAAGCTGTAGAATAATGTTGTCCAGAATCTGGGAATCAGTAAGGAAAATACTTAATGGAGCCTCGATACTAAACTCACCGTTTGTTGCAATATCGCCGATAGTACCCCCTACCCTCCATGTTAGATTACTTATAATTTGACCACTCAGATTAAGTTTTGCATCACTTAAATTACCTGCTCCCCCTACAAGATCTATCCTTGCATCAGATATAATTCCTGTGGTTTGTAATATATCTGAAATTTGATTTGATATTACACCTGATAATCCGTTATACACCTGATTGCCTAAATTATTAATCTCGCTTTGTGAGCCCGAGCCGCCTTTCCCAAGTTCAGCTTGGGTTTTTCCGAATAGCAATAAAGTGAGTGCATCTCCGCGTACTTGTGCTGAATCTCCGGCAGCAGTAATACCATCAAGTGTATATGTAATACCAAGATTAGGGTAGTTCTTTGTACCAGTAATTGTAAGTATAACAGTATAGGTAGAGCTACGATTCGATATAGTTCGAGTATTTGAGTATTTGGCAGTTAAATTTAAGCCGGGATTATCCATAGCCCCTCTCGTAAAGTCTAAACTTCCCATTGCATCAAATATCTTAAAGAACTTATACTTTGAACCTGTTTTAACATCAACCTGTCCATATAGTTTAATACTCTGCTGTGGAAGCTTTACATAATGGAGTTGGTCGCCTTTGTTCCGTGTTCCAATTTCAGCTTCCAGTTGATCGATAGAACTTAAAATCATTTTCAGGTTAAACGTACCTGGAATTTTGATGTACAAATCATAATCAATCAAGTCTGCAATGCTTACGCCTTGCGATTTTTTATCATTTGCAACAAATGTTCCACCACTTTTTTGAATTGAATCTTTTACTATGTTTATGGAATCTTTTGTTGCTATCATACTATCCTTACTCATTTTTACAGAATCAATTTTTGCTACGGTAAAAGTAGTTTTACCGTTTTTGTCCGTAACTTTTGCCGTTACATACTTGAATGTTGAATTCATTGTCTTTATCTTTTTATCCGGTGGGAATGTAAGACTTGCATCAATGATATTCACATCACCGCGTAAGAAAGGCTTATCAAGCGTTCCAAAAAAATGAAGGGGATTTGCTCCAGATGAAATAACAAACTTTCCGTACAAAGTTGGGCTGGTAGC
>CALMMI010000225.1 GCA_937868245.1 uncultured Ignavibacteria bacterium
CAATCCGGACCATGTAACTGTAACCTTATTTGTCCCCTGCCCGGCTGTAATACTACCATTAGCATTTATACTCCAGGTATATTCTTGCTTTGGTTTCGATTCTACTGAATATATAAGTCCGCTTGAATTAAGACATGCTGCATTCTGACCTTGTATAACGGGAGCAGGAGTTGGTAAAATAGTTACCGTAACAGGTGTGCGCTTGATACTGATACAGTTTGTTGTAGTATCTAAAGATTCAAGATAATAGGTTGTGGTAGTATTTAACCTTGGAGTTGTAAAGTTCCTGCCGACTTGGATAAGCCTTCCGTTTGTAAGAGAGTCATACCAACGGAAATCTACATCTGAAGGAAATAGTGCTGAAAGCGTAATTGAATTATTGGCACAAAGTTTTATGTTTTCATCAGATGTTGGTGGTGTAGGAGGCGGAACAACAGTAATTTGAATCTTTTTACGTTCACTTGTACATTTTGTAGAAGTATCCATTGATTCTACAAAATAGTTGACCGATTTAGTAAGAGCAGGAGTTGTAAATGAATTACCTGCACCGATAGGCGTAGCAGCATCTATGGCATCATACCATGCAATGGTAGAAGTCGGGGCAGCAGTAGCTGATAACTTTAACGAAGTGCCGATACAAGTTTTCTTTTCTTCAACAGTGCTTATTATAGGCAATGGTTTTGTTTTAACAATATAAGTAACTGTTTTTGTACAATTGTCGTCTGTAACGCTTAGGATGTAAATGCTTTGTTCCAAAGGGGCTACGGTAATCGAGTTTTGAGTCCCGATATTAACTCCCGAAGCAAAGTCCATCCAATTGTAACGAAGATTGCCTGTTCCAGTTGCATTGTTAGTAATTGTAAGGGGTTTACCAGGACATATAAGAGTGTCACGTGGTGATTGCAGGGTTACTGAACAGGTGCTGAAAGAAGAAATAAACCCGTCGTTCTGCCCATTGAAACTTTTATACTTTGCATTTGCCGATAAGCTTAAATCAACCGATTGTGTCGAACCGGTTACATATACGTTTCCGGTGTTGCTAAGAACCATGCCATATACCTTGTCGGAAGAACCGCCTCCCACGAAGGTTGAGTATTGGCAAATGCTGCCATTACCGCTCAATTGTGTTAAAAACCCATCATATCCGCCATGAAACGCATAGTCGTTTACTTTACCGGTCGGGAAGTCACCTGAAAAAGTGTATCCCCCAAAAACACCAGAGCCGTTATTGTCATAAAATTTAGCGCATGTAGGTATATCTTCATCACTCCCCCCTAAATAGGTGGAATAATATACTCCCCCACTTGTTCCTATGCACATCGCAAAACCTTCTATGGTTCCTAACGAACCAAATGTTTGATCAAAACCCGAAGGTGTTGGTTTGAAATCGGTGTTAGATTCTGTAGAGCCGCAAACTGCAGCTACACCTTGTAAACTTACATCTACACCGTAACATTCATCATTACCAGTCCCGCCTAAAAGTGTTGCATAATCCAATGTTATACCGCTTGCACCTAATTTTATTAAAAACCCGTCGTTCTTCATGTTATCATCTGGAGCGGTATTCTTTGAACGAATTGCCGACCCGGAAGCAGGAAAATGTATTTTAGGATATTTAAAAACTCCCTGAATAACACTAAAATTAGCAGGTGAGGTATTTCCGACCACAATCGGTGAATTATTTCTATCTAAAGCAACTGCAGTACATGATACAGTTATTGAATCTGCACCGAAAAACGTAGAGAAAACTAATCCCGAGCCGCTTTCATTTATTCTTGAGATAAAGCCTGATGCTTTGGCATAGGTTCTTCTATATGCACCGGGTGTTGTAGGAAAACCCGGAGATTGTGTGCTTCCCACCACAACAACTTCATTAATCAACGGAACAATCACAATATCATTAACCTGGTCATCACCTGTGCCGCCCATGTAATTTCCATATCCTAGATTTGAGCCCGTCGCAGAAATCTTTGCAACAAAGCCGTCCATACCTGAACCCGAATATGTATTATTAAATTCTACATTTGTATGGGGTAATGTATGTGAAAAGGTTTTACCTCCGAATATCACATTTCCTGCATTATCTATTGCACCGGCAAAAGCAAAATCGTCACGGTCTCCGCCATAATATGTACAGAAAATCAAGTCGCTCAAATCCGAATTAAATTTTGCTACATAAACATCTCTTAAACCTTTGTTATTCATTTCATAACTGCCTACATGAGTAGGCATATTGATGGATTGAGTTGTGCCTACAACAATTACATTGTTCTCATAATCCAGCATTACATCATTTCCTTCATCTATATCCCCACCCCCTATGAAAGTAGAATAAAGAAGAGGATCAATTATAAGCGGCTTTGACTTATCATAACTATCCACATTAAATCCAACGTTACCATTGGATTTAGGTACAAAGGAACATGAAATCTGTTTTTTTTCAGTACCGACAATTTGATA
>CALMMI010000226.1 GCA_937868245.1 uncultured Ignavibacteria bacterium
GCGCGCTTGGAGTGAATCCATAAATCCTGAGAATCTCGCAATCCCTTCATACCCTAATGAATCAGTAGAAAAACTGAATGAGCAAGATTTTCCTGAATTTGAAAACTTAACCGGCAATTTCAAAGAATCTCTTGAACCTTCTACACTCGGACTTTCAGCCTTGCCACTAATCTTTAATGTAAGTGTCGGAATAATATCAGCTGTGAATCTCCATGTACCGCGTACATCAACCTCTGCAGGTCGTGAAAGAATAAATTCATCACCTGCTACATACACTGAACGAATTGCACCCGAAGCGAACATATCCCCATCTGCAAGAACAAGATTCGCAAATTTCCCCGGTTCGATAGTCCCTAATGTTTTGGTTGCACCGCAAATTTGTGCAGGAACAGTAGTTATAGCTGCCAATGCCTTTTCAGGAGAAAGCCCGTAATCGATTGATTTGCGGATATTTTTCCAGAATTCGCTTTTATCTTTCAGCCCATTAGCTGTAAAACAAAAAGGAATATTGACCGAATCAACTGCTGCGGGATTACGCGGGGCAGCATCCCATTGTTTAAGTTCCGAAAGTGATACATCACTTGCCCTGTCCGGGGTTGACACATCCGGTACAGCAGGAAAATTTAACGGTAGGATAATTGTTGGCTTAAGTGCTGCAATATTCGCAAGACGGCGGTATTCCGATCCGCTTCCGAGATAAATAAAATTCAAATCAAATTCTTTGGCAATCTTAGCTGCACGCTCAAGTGTGTGTTCGTTATTTGTTTCAAAAATGATTGGAGTTTCTTCTTTCATCACCTTCGAAAGTCCTTCCAACGAGAGGTTTATCTCCGGCATCTTTTGATTTGGATTGGATGAATATGCCTTTTGTGCCTTAGCATACCAGTCCGCATCCATAAATGCCTGACGGATTAACGCAATACTGCCCATCATTGCACTCGGATACGCATTACGTGAACTTCCTTTTCTGAACGACATCCATTCCGCAACTTCAGGACGAAGAATAATATCGTTGGCAACTCCCGCTTTCATCAATACCAAAGCCGAGATTCCACGCATAATTCCATCGGAGGAGTTTGACTGTGCTGCAGTAATACCAAGTTTACGGAAGTCTTCAGCGGTTTTTTCATCTAAATTAACAGACTCAGCAGCACGCATTTCGGGTTTGATTGCTTCGTTCCAGTATCGTGCACCTCTTGATGGCGGAAGCGGTTTGTCGAATTCATCCTCGTCATTTGCAGCCGGGAAGGGTGATCCGCCTTTCCTTGCTCCACCCATACCTGCATCGGTGTAAGGCTCAATAAATCCCGCATACAACCACAATCCTTTACCGTCACGAACGGTCGCGCCTTTTGGGATAGCGATACCGGCACCAACTGCTTCAATCCTGTCGTTTTTAATAATTACCGTACCGTTTTGAATGATTTTGCCGGGGGCAGGAACTATAGTCAGGTTAGTGATTGCGATGTACCGCATATCTTTGCTCCGCAATCCGTCAATCATTGATGTTTGAATCGGAGTTTGGGCAATCGCAGAAATTGAAATAAAAGGAACAATCAGAAGTAAAATTCTCAGGAAAATAGGAGTAGAAATCAGGCGCATAATTCTATTTTTTCACAATGAATAACAGGATAATTACAGCAAAATTCGCCAATAGTGAAAACGTGAGCAAGGAATTTCCAACAAAGTCGCTAAAAACTGCTCTATTTTTTGTTAATTTTGCTTTCCATACTGATTTTAGCATACTATTTAAGCGTTTTCTGCACTACCAATTTCACATTTTATGTACTCACGCCTTACCTCCTTTTCGGTCTTTGGAATCAATGCCTTTGAAGTTGAAATAGAAACCCACCTGGAAAATGCCGTTCCCGTTTTTCTTATGGTAGGTTTGCCCGATTCCGCAGTTAAAGAATCCCGTGAACGGGTTTCTGCTGCGATTAAAAATTCAGGGTACATATTCCCCAACAAAAAGATAACTGTAAATCTTGCCCCTGCTGATATACGCAAGGAAGGAAGTGCATTTGACCTGCCGATAGCTATCGGGATTCTATCAGCTCTTGGAATTATCGAAGCATCCAATCTTGAAAAGACAGTCATCCTTGGTGAACTCGCACTTGACGGCTCTCTTCGTCCGATTCACGGCACGTTGCCAATTGCGCTGGCAGCTCAAAAAAAGGGATATAAACGCATCATTTTACCGAAAGCAAATGTAGGGGAAGCAGGACTTGTAGCCGGAATATCGGCGATACCTGTTGAGTCACTTTCCCAGACAGTTGAATTCTTGACAGGTGCTACCAACATCGAGCCACATGTAGTTGATATTAAAGCACTTTTTGCAATTGAAAGCCATCATGCAACCGACCTTAATGATGTAAAGGGACAGGAAAATGTAAAACGTGCAATGGAAGTTGCAGCAGCAGGCGGTCATAATATCATTATGATAGGTCCTCCGGGCAGCGGTAAGACGATGCTTGCTAAACGTTTGCCGTCTATCCTGCCTCCACTTACGCTTGGAGAGGCACTCGAAACCACCAAAATTCACTCAGTTGCTGGCTTGTTACCCTCGGGTATTGCGCTTGTTACCTCGCGCCCTTTTCGTGCTCCCCATCACACAATTTCTGATGCTGCACTTGTGGGTGGCGGTATTGGAATTGTCCGCGCGGGTGAAATATCACTTTCCCATCACGGGGTTTTATTTTTAGATGAGTTACCGGAATTTGCGAGAAATGTTCTGGAAGTTCTCCGGCAGCCGCTTGAAGATAAACGGATTACGATTTCACGGACGAAAATGACAGTGGAATTTCCTGCCAACTTTATGCTTATTTGTTCGATGAACCCTTGCCCATGCGGGCATTTCGGCAACCCGAATCAGCAGTGCACATGCACTCCGCCGGCCATTCAAAAATACATGGCTAAAATATCAGGTCCGCTACTCGACAGAATTGATATTCATTGCGAAGTTCCAACGGTAAAATATCAGGATCTATCCTCTACAAGAGTAGGAGAAAGTTCATTAACAGTTCGTGAACGTGTAGTGAAGGCAAGGGAAATACAGGCAGAACGTTTTTCCGGCAGAACGGGTGCGGCGGCTGTTTATAAAAACGCCGATATGTCCTCTAAAGACATCAGAACATTCTGTAAACTCGACGAAGCAGGTGAAGGCTTGGTTAAAATCGCTATGACGAAACTTGGGCTGTCTGCCCGTGCATTCGATAGAATTTTGAAAGTAGCACGCACTATTGCAGACCTTGAACAAAGCCCGAATATTGCTGCAAATCATATCAGTGAGGCGATTCAGTATCGCTCGTTGGATCGGCAGTATTGGAATGCTTGATTGGTGTTGAAGTTTCACAACTTGTTGAAAGTGAATAGATCCATTTTATGCTAGTCATTCTGAAGGAGTCCTCGACTGAAGAATCTCCGTTAGAACGTAAAAACATGCAGGACGGACGTGCTAACGGAGATTCTTCACTAGCGTTCAGAATGACACACATATTAAAATTTATCATTCAGAGGGAGTCTTCGACCGAAGAATCTCAGTTTAGACCGCCCCTGTGAATTAATGTTCTATTTTTTTTATTTAAGTTGTCTCTCATTCTTACGTTTTTTAATTCTCGAGAATCCACTAAACTGAGATTCTTCGGGCTAAGAAGCCCTATGAATGACTGTGGACAAGAAGTAGTTTTTTCTAGGTTTTAAAGCACAAAAGCAGCCAAATTTGGCTGCTTTTGTGTTTTAATCCTAAGTTCTGCCCCCTACACATGCCGCTCAGCATGATACGAACTCCGCACCAGCGGACCTGATTCCACCACATCAAACCCCATTTCAAGTCCTATTCTCCTATATTCGTCAAATTCTGAAGGATGGACAAACCTATCAACAGGTAAGTGATTCTTGGTAGGTTGTAGGTATTGCCCCAAGGTAAGCACATTCACTCCAACTTGGTTTAAGTCCTTCATTACTTCCAAAACTTCTTCTCGTGTTTCACCAAGACCAAGCATAACCCCTGTTTTTGTTCTCATGTTTTGTGCCTTTGCTTCTTTCAGCAAGGCAAGCGTCCATACATATTTCCCTTGCGGGCGGACTCTGCGGTATAAGCGCGGAACTGTTTCGGTATTGTGGTTAAGAATATCCGGCTTAACGTCTATAATCCTTTGGAGAGGTTCCATTTTCCCCTTAAAATCAGGAATGAGAACTTCAATCGTCGTTTGCGGATTTAAGCGGCGTACTTCGGTTATCGTTTCCGCCCAAATGATTGACCCGCCATCAGGGCGTTCATCTCTATTTACCGAGGTGATAACTGCATGTTTGAGTTTCATTTCGTAAATAGATTCAGCTACTTTACGCGGTTCGTCCACATCAATTTCGAGCGGGCGACCTGTTTTCACTGCACAGAAACCACACGAACGGGTGCAAGTATCTCCCAAAATCATAAACGTTGCCGTCCCTGCATTCCAGCACTCTGTAATATTCGGACAACGGGCTTCTTCACAAACGGTATGCAGTGATTTCGAGCGCATCATTTGCTTGATTCCGGCATAATTCTCACCACCCGGAGCGCGCACTTTCAACCACTCGGGACGCCTGTTTGAAGGAATATCCTGTTCAATTTGAATAACCGGTAACTCTAACGTAAATGATTCTGTAAGCATGTGACTTGGGTAAGATTCTGAGGGATTAGAAGGTATCTTGATTCTCATTACCAACGTTTTGATTGAGAAATAATACCGTTTTTATCGGGTTATTATTGCATTTCTCTTTACAAAAATACAAAACATTGTTTGAAATGTAGGGGTAGCAACCTATTACAAATTAATCCAATCTTTCAACATCCAGGCAATTACCGTCCGCCTGAAATAGAAATACGAATATCCAGACCAACCTGTGTTGTGCTAAAGCCCGGTGTAGCCGCACCTTCATTAATCGTCCCCTCATATCGGAAAAACAACCGCGCTGTAACCCTATTACTCATTGAATACCTGGCACTTGGTTCGATTGTAATTTGGGTTGTCCCGTCAATCGTTTGTCCGGTCGGACTCGACAGATTGAGCAAGTCGTAATTTGCACGTTGGTTTTTCTTATACGAACCGAGGAATCCAAACTCCAAATCGTTTTCAAGGTCAATTCCCAAGAGCGCAAACTTAAACCCACGGCGGGAATATGTTCCTTGTATGGAAAGTTCGCTGGAAGAATTTCTCGATATATTTGAAGTAGCCGAAGCAAGCGAATACGAGGTTTTTGTATTATACCGTACAGTCCCGGTAAGTGTTCCTTTTAGTTTGGTTTCGTCAAAGCTCATCGTTAGCCCGATAAGCGGTTGAAATCCAAGTTCAACGGTTTGCATATCCACATACCGACCATTGTCGGTAATACGCGCACCCTCGGAATATGTGGAAGCATACGTATGCTCCAAAGCAATCCTACGTGCCACCCCGCCGAGCAATCCCCATTTTTCGATACCATCCCAACGGAACGACCAGTTCACACTCGGCATAATTTTCCGTATTGCCATCGGCAAGAACTTGAATGATTCCAATCCATCGTGGAAGGATTCCGAAAGAGCATTGGACATCAATTGATTCCGTTTAACAGTATCATTTCCTGCAGTCGCATTAATAGCAGGAAGTTTTTCATTATAAAGTGCAATTACGTGTTCAACCGTATTATTGAGCGGAGCAAAAAACAGGAACTTAGGCAAACTCAAATATGAGCGTGTAAATGTTTCGGTAGCCGTAACGTTTGTGAAACTTTGATTACCTTCGGCATCAGTAATAACCGTCTGATTTTTATTGAATGTAAATTGTGATTTCCACGACAAATCTAGATTAGCACCTTCCCATAATTGACGGCTTGTACGAAACTCCAGCGAATTACCCTGGCTGAAATTTTCAGGCAACACTGCATTTGGAGGTCTCAATCCCTGCTCGGTGTCAAATCCGAAAAATGGGAATGCTGAACTGCCGCGAATTTTAAAACCTGCGTGAGGACTCCCCACCAAGCCAAGTTGATACGCAGCCGATGGACCCCAGTTTTTATCCTGCCCGAGACCAAACAACCCGCGCCATTGGTTCGTAAGCCCGTCTCCTCCGAATATACCTGGATTTCGAGATGCATTGTCCTGCTTAAATGTCAGTTTAATTTCGTCGTAATCCAAAAATATCGTTTTGAATACCTTTCCTATTGTTCCTAAAAACGAGGAATTGGTATCCGTTTTACCGTAACTTATTCCGAACCATTTATCACTCATCAAGCGTAGTTGGAGGCGTGAACTTAACGATAATGTACTGTTAACTGTTCCGTATTTTACAGCATCACGCAGGGCAGTATCCGGTTGCAGAGGATTACGCCACTCATATTTGGCTGTATAAACACCCGTATTTTCCAAGTATGTATTCAAGCCGAACAAATCCGGGAACTTAGGGCGGAAATTGATTGTAACGTTCTGATTGTGAACACCATCATCGCCTAAATTTATTAATTTTCCATTCAGGAACATTAGTTTCGAAATTTCATTTCCTGTGCGCTGTCTGCCGAACTCGTCCATCTCTAATGGAGCAAGGGTACTTCCGGTTGAGTAATTATAGTCAACTACAGGACTTAAGAAACCATTTTCAGTAAGCTTCCACGAGAATTGTGCTGCACGTTGGGCAGCAAACTCGCGTATTACTGGGCCTGGAGTTTGCAAAAACCGAGATTGCTCTGTTCTACGTCCGCTTCTCATATCCAAACTCGTTGAGAAATTCGACGGCAGGAAATTAATCTTCCATGCCTTATACGAACCTATTATCGGTACTTTATCACTCCACGTTAGCGGCTCGATGGATACAGGCGGCAAGTTCAAGCCGTATGTAATATTAAAGTGCCATTGCCACTTGAAACGTTCAGCAACCACTGGCGACCGTTCAAACGTTTGGGAATAATCGTACCCCATCGTTACTTTATTGATTGTTTCCCGTATAGCCCAATGATTTATAGGGACACCGAGTTTTACCCCTGTCATTGCCCACTGGTCTTGAACAGTTAATGTTTGGGATCTGTTCGTAACTGCATTTGCAACACTTTGTGCCTGCTCAGGGGTTGATCCTTTTTGAATTTCCGAATTATATGCAACCGCTGCAGCACTCTCTACATTAATATCGCTTTGGGCTTCATACACAGGTTTTTCAAATGTTTCAGCATGAGTATAGCTGATAGGGAGTTTTGTTTCTTTGAACTCCTTAGGAAGGAATTTCTCCAATGCGCCCTGCATT
>CALMMI010000227.1 GCA_937868245.1 uncultured Ignavibacteria bacterium
TGGTCCGTGCAACAAGACGGGCTCCATACTGTTCTCTCCTTTTTTAATGTGACAAAATACCCGCCTTCATTACTTTATCTTTTGATTACACTCGGTCCGGCTATGCTTGTCCTAAGGGCATTAGATGGTAAGCAATTTTCCATGCTCAAACCGGTTATTGTATTCGGGCGAGTTCCGATGTTTTACTATATCGCTCATATTTACCTAATCCATCTGCTGGCAATAACGATTACGTATATCAAGGGGATGAATGTAGGGTTTTACACCAGCGATGCACTCTTTACGCAGTCTGTGGGTGAACACGGGTTTCCGCTAATAGGTGTTTATATAGTTTGGATAAGCGTCGTGATTATTCTGTATCCACTTTGTAAATGGTATGAGGGTGTGAAGAAGCGTGATACATCGGGGTGGCTAAGCTATTTGTAGAATATTACAAATAATGAACGAACAATTGAGAGCCGTTTCTTTCCTGAAAGAAGCGGCTTTTTTGTTTGCATATCCAATACAGTACTGTTGAAATTCTTTACAGAAATGAAGCATAAAAGCTAGAAACTAGTCGGAGGAAACCATCTGAAAAAGATTGAAAAAATAGTTTGTAAAACAAAACTGACGAAATGAGGTGTTTTAGGCTAAAAAATATCGATTTTCTAAAATTTGTTAACCATTTGATAATACAAATAGATAAGTGTAAATATGAATTCTTTCTGATTCAATTTAAAGTCGCATTTTGAATGATTTTAGAGTTGACTTTTTGTGTACATTCTCCATTTTTCAGCACTATTTTCCCGGTATATTGCATTTACCAGTCACAGAGTTCAGCATTTGGAGTCCATTTTAGAGTAGATTCTGATGTCCATACATCAAATAATTATATGATAATCAGCATTATAGCAACCATACAGAAAGAACAGAACAATACAGATTTAGCGGCAAGAAGCGGTGTCATTCGGCATGAGAAGCTCCCACGGCTCATATCGCAGGACAGCAAGCAGATTGCCGCTGAACTGTTTATGCATTCGCTTTTCACGAACGTGATGGAATATAAGGTAGAGAGGAAAAGAGTTAAGATGGTCGGTTGATTTAGAAGGATTTTATACCAGTGAAGGGACACCTACATGCCACATAAAGAAATACTTGCTTGTATCAAAAAAAATTACCGAAATCCAAATTTTGATATAAATACTCTTCATGATTCTACCAAAGAGTCAGCTTCGAACAGTCGTTTTGTTTTTAAACAGGAGTACGGTTGCTCTCTTCAAGATATACTTGAGATACTGAGGGTTGCTTACGCACTTAAATGGCTGGCAGACAATAGAGAAATTGAGGCAATTTATAGAAATGTAGGGTTTGCTACACCAAAAACTCTGCGTGATGCATTTCGAAGGCGTTTTGGGTGCTCGCCATCGAAATGTAGAGCATTATTGGTTGAGGCTAAAAACAAGCATAATCAAATAGATTATTTGCTACGGGCACTCTGTGGTGATAATGAGCGAATTTATAGATTAATTATAAGTATTGAAGCCGAAATGGGTAGATGATAAATAGGCGAAATCGTTCGGCGAAATTGTTCGGTTGTAATGGCTTCATTTATTGAATATTATTGGAGATTATAGAATCTCGAACAGGTAGTCAAGCGGATTGCAAAGCGACAGGAACAGAGTTGCCAGGAGCAGAAAACGAAATCTTCCATACACAATGTATGCCCTTCTGTACCGACGGTCACGGTGATGAGTAAATATTAACTTGTAACGAGGATTTTTATGAGAAAATATATAGCCTTGTTTCAATAATCTTTGCGTTTGGACTTCAAATTCAATCAAGCTACACCCAAACAGTTCCAAACTTTGTTTGGGAGCGAAGCATTGATTCAGGCTGGAGTGCAAGTTTATTGCATGTTACAAATTCACAAGAAATCCTCGTATCGAGTAGTCTCAATTTTTCAAATCTTCTAGTACGTTTAACGAATAAAGGTGATGCACTGTGGTCACTGGCGTATGGAAGTTATAAAACAGATGATACGTTGGCTATTAATACGCGATATATAGACGAATACGAAGGCAAGGTACGCATGCTAGGATATAGATTGTGGAATGTTTTTTTTGGTTCAGGTTGGCTGCTTAAATGGGAGATAAATAACGCCGGAAAATTAGAAAAATCATGTTGTGACGCTAAAATTGCACAGCCTGCCTATGGACAACCCCGTGGTATTTTACCTACAGAGGACGGCGGAATGTATTTGTCTGGGACTGTCACAGGCGGAGTAAAGGAAGATCATGATAAAGTGTATTTTACAAAGACAGACAGTGCAGGCAAAGGTATAAATATAGTCTATACGAATGTCAAAAATGATACTGGAGATGCTCAGGTTTTTATCAGCTCTTTTTATCGTTTGTCCGAAGGTGGGTTTGTCATTGCGGGAGGAATTGAATACGTTAAAATAGGAGGAGAAAAGGATGCTTTTATATTGAGAGTGGATAGTGCCGGTAATAAAATATGGACAAAG
>CALMMI010000228.1 GCA_937868245.1 uncultured Ignavibacteria bacterium
CAAGATACCATTCACACGATAAGCCGAGCGAAGCCGAGAGTCCGGTCAGGTGAAGTAAACGTGCTTCCTGAAACGGTACAACCTCTCCGGTTACGATGTCCTTAGTTTTTCCTAAAACACTATCTACCGCAGTTAAAGTGCCGCCAATATTTCCCAATTCCACCCTTGCTGTAAGTGCAAAATCCTGATTAATGCGATTGGAAATCAAACCTCCAAAATAACCTCCTGTGCCACCACCAACTCCAAATTCACCAAGCGCATGAACATTTCCTGACGATGAGAACGGTGCATTATGAAAACTTTGTCCTAATTTTCCATAAACCCCAACTTGCCACGTCTGCTCCGGTAAACATTCCTTGTTTTCACCTTGGCAGAAATTATAATCAAACTTTTCTGTTTGGTTATCAAAAGTATAACACACTGTAAAAATAGAACGGTTTCCCGCAACATCAGTAGCTTGGAGAACCATTCTTCCCGGTTTTCCTACTTCAAGTGGTTTTACTATAAATGAGGCTTGGGGCAATCCTTCCTCTATCAATGGAATGGACGCTTGAAGTCCTTGTGCAAAAAGTACCTTAATTGCTTTCAAACCTCTGTCGGTAGTCTTATCATCACGTATAATAACATTTATTCGTCCGGCTAACATCTTCGATTCTCCGGCAGGCGGAATTGTATCGGGTACAGGTTCAATATCAAAAAATGATTGACCGCCCATGTTACCGTAAGCATCATAAGCGTCATCACCATAACCGAAACCATAAGAATACATCCCAAAGGGTTCATCAGCTACAATTGTATGAGTTCCATATAATACCTGAATGCGAGCTATGGAATAACGGCTTAAGCCGAGTGTTTCAAAAATGGATGAATCTACAGGACGGGAATTTAAACGAAGTGTTCTGATAGAAGCAGTAGGTACAACCACATTTACAAAATGCCGCCACTGACCGCTTTTCGGAGTTGCGAATCTATATCCTTTTAGGAATTGCTGTGTAGGGCTGGCAAGCAACATCATCGGGTCGCCGATTGAATCGCCGTTCAAAAAACCTTGTGAATACTGGGCAACCAATATCGGATGGTCTGAAGTGATTTGTAAGTTCTGACGTACTTGAGAATTGTCATAAAATTGTCCGGCATCCAATGTGGCTACAAGTACTGAATTTTCAAAAACTTTTGTTTTGTTTTCCGCTGCGAGAACCCGGATTGTATATTTTGATCTCCCCTCCAACATTCCTATATAATAGTGACTTCCCCACGCTGAAACTGGTGGTAATTGTTCTACAAGGTGGTTACATCCAACAATCCCTTCCGGTACATAAGCACATTGATGACCACTGAACACTGCAATCTTTTTGTCTGCTACGATTCGACTGCCGGTTAAATCTGTACGACTTGATTGATCCATTATTGAAGTTACCTGAAAAACATCTCCCCTGCGAAGTTTAACGGTAAACGGCTCTCCCGCCGGATGACGTTTGGATGTCATTACCGATGGTGTAATCGTAACATTGGTTTCATCTTCGGTAGCAATCACAGCGAATTGCGACAATAGCCCCTCAGAATATTTATAACCGATTGCCATATAGTCAGTTCCGAGTACCGAAACAGGCAAACCCAAATATGTATCCGTAGTTTGCCAGCGGCTATTAAGACCATATACAGAGATTGGATTATCCGAAACAACATGGACAGCTAAGCGCTGGTTTATTTCCTCACCTTTTACTTGAGCATTAGGATCAATTATTAGGTTTGTAACTGTTCCGGCTGCTATTTTCAATTCACGACGGAAGCCAAGTCCGTCGATCTCGACTGATACCTTCGATTCCGTGCTTCCGGTTAGGAAGAGCTCAAGTCTCAGGTCGTTTTTCGATTTTACTGTCCCGAGAGGAGTGTCTTTGTAATTTCTTTGAAAACACAACCAAAATTCCGTCCCTTCAGTTGTCTTTTCGTGAACGGTAACTGCAGCAGGTTTCTGACTATAAGCGGGATACCAAAAAGAAACAAGAAGCAGCAGTGATAAAAACAACCTTCCAAACGTTGAGATTTGAAATACAGTTAACTTATATATTTTACTATTGTGAAATTCGAGCATTTGCGTTTGCAGGGAAAATAAGAAGATGAACGTTAGAAAGAAAAATTCGGAGCAAAAATACGATATGAAAATTCTGGTCGATAGTTTAGGAAGCCCTTATCTACCGATATTTATACACTAAATGGATTTAAGATACTATTTAGGAACTAAAAAAGTCATTTACAGTTCACAACTGCTGCTGAGTCGTCTGCAAAGTAAGCAGTGACATAAAAGTACTGAATTTATGTATGTCACACTGAACCTGATTCAGAATCTCCGTGGCTGTCTGGTTGTGCTAATTCGGATGTTATAATCCCCTGTTCTAACGGAGATGTTGAAACGATTTCAGCGTAACAGGACTGTTATTTTATTGAAAAATATGAGCTGTCATTTACAGTACTTTTCACTAATGTTCTGCCACACCCTACTTAATCTCAAAAAAAGACTGCCCACCCATATTTCCATACGCATCATAGGCTTCGTCACCAAATCCAAAACCATAGGACGACATACCGAAGTATTCATCAGCTTCAATTTTGTGGCTGCCGAAAAGCACCAGAATCTGTCCAATAGAATATTCTCCGTCGCCAACCTTGCTAAAAAGAGAATGATCAACAGGAAGTCCATCCAATTGAATGGATGCAATTCCGGAAGTTCGGATAACAAGATTTACAAAATGTCTCCATTGCCCTGTTTTTGGTGTTGCAAAGCGGGAAGCTTTCAAAAACTGCTCTTTCGGGCTTACAAGCAACATCATTGGGTCGCCAACCGAATCACCATTCAAAAACCCTTGTGAGTATTGAGCAACCATAACAGGATGGTCGGTAGTTATTTGCTCATTCTCGGTAACGTTGGTATTTTCATAAAACTCACCGGCATTAATCGTAGCTGTCAGTTTCGAGTTTTCGTAAATTTTAGTATTGTTTTGGCTTGCAACTACCCTTATTGTGTATTTTGAACGCCCGCCCAGCATACCGACAAAAAAACTGTTACCCCATGTTGAAACAGGTGGCAATTGCTCTACAAGATGGTTACATCCTACTACACCCTCCGGTACATAAGCGCATTGATGTCCGCTGAATACTGCTATTTTTTTATTGGAAACAATATGACTGCCAGTTAAATCACTGCCCTTCGGTTCAGGAAACGAAGTTACTTGATAAACGTCTCCCCTATTAAGTTTTACAGTGAACGGTTCACCCGCAGGATGTTTTTTTGAGGTTGTTGAAGCAGGTGTAATCGTGAGGGTTGTTTCATCTTCCGTAGCAATTACTGCAAACTGCGAGAGCAAACCTTCTGAATACTTATATCCTATTGCATAGTACTCTTTACCAAGAGTAGCTACCGGCAGTCCAAGATACGTGTCTGTGGTTTGCCAGCGGCTATTAAGCCCATAAACGGCAATTGGGTTATCAGAGGTAATATGTACTGCCAATCTTTCGGGAATTTCTTCGCCTTTTACTTGGGCTGCAGCATCTATCATCACATTTTTTATAGAATCAGCAGGTAATTTAACTGTGCTTTTGAATCCAATACCGTCAATTTCAATTACTACATTTGATTCCTTATTTCCGGTAAGAAATAATTGGAGAATAAGATCGTTCTTTGATTTTACTGTCCCCGCGGGTGTATCCTTGTAGTTTCGTTGGAAACAAAGCCAAAATTCCTTACCTTCATTCGTCTTTTCAGGACTGTTTGTGGCAGCTCTTAATTCATGACTAAGAAATAGAACAGACACAATTACAGCAAGAAGCATAACCGGTACCTGTTTCTTGCTTCGGAGAGATTTTATGGGTATAATCATACTTTTATATAATTATTTGTTGGTAAAAATTTTATCTCATACGAATAAAATAGGATGTATATACCTTTGAATCCGTTTTCATGACCAAATAATACGCTCC
>CALMMI010000229.1 GCA_937868245.1 uncultured Ignavibacteria bacterium
GAGCTACTTCGGCAGACATCGCTGTCATTTTCAAGACTACAAAAATACGGAAAAACCTTGAAAATACCTTACAGTTTTTTCAATTTTTCTATCTCGTCGCGTAGTTGTGCTGCCCGTTCGTAGTCTTCGTCGCGTACTGCTTTGCTGAGATACTGCTCCATAAGCTCCATTTTAGATCGAGGGCGCGAGGATTCTTCCTCTTCTTTTTTTGCCTTGTCGCGAATCTCCCTTAAATCATCATCATCAATTTCTTCATCTTCATCCTCTATTCCGTCAGGAAGGAAACTTACTTCTTCAAGTAGTGTTTCGGCAATAAATATGGG
Source organism: uncultured Ignavibacteria bacterium (assembly GCA_937868245.1). Classification (GTDB taxonomy): domain Bacteria; phylum Bacteroidota; class Ignavibacteria; order Kapaibacteriales; family UBA961; genus JADJXV01. The sequence goes on from CALMMI010000229.1 coordinate 324, forward strand.
GGCACCGCACCGCAAAGCTAATGCAATTGCATCACTCGGACGGCTGTCGATCTCGTTAGCTGCGGTATCGATAATGATGGTAGCCAGAAAAGTATCATCACGCATATCATGAATAAACACCTCCACAACAGCTGCGCCGATTGACTCAAGTATATTCTTGATTAAATCGTGCGTCATTGGACGCTGGGATTTTATACCTTCAAGCTCGTTATAAATTGCCCCGGCTTCCGGCGCTCCAATCCCGATAGGCATACGGCGATTACCGTCAACCTCTTTTAGTATCAGAGTGTACGAGCCATTGCTCGTAGAGTTCTGAGTAAGACCCGCTACCTCCAATTGTACCCTTGACATAGTGATTATCCTTTCAAGCACCCGACAAAATTATTAGTTCAGCTCTTAGTGTGCGAGTTTTGCAGTAAGCTTAGGCAAAACATCAAAAACATCTCCAACAATCCCATAATCCGCCACTTTGAATATCGGTGCGTCCTTGTCCTTATTAATCGCTACAATCACCTTCGACGACGACATTCCTGCCAAATGTTGCACTGCACCGGAAATTCCACATGCAATATACAAATTTGGCGAAACAGTTTTACCTGTTTGTCCAACTTGTTCACCGTGAGGTCTCCATCCGGCATCCACAACAGCACGGGAAGCACCAACCGCCGCACCAAGTGCCTTGCCCAAATCTTCAACCAAATGGAAGTTTTCAGGTCCTTTCATACCACGACCGCCCGAAACAATTATATCAGCTTCGGACACATCCAGTTTACCTTCGTTGCGAATAATATTTGTTACTTTTACTCTTGCATCATTAGCCGATAGGGAAGGGGTAAAATCTTTAATTGAAACAGTTCCACCATTTTCTACTTTGCGAGCCGTAAAAACATTCGGACGCAAACTGTAAACCCCAACCGGTGCTGTGACACTTACATTTACCTTTGCCTTACCAGCATATACAGGGCGTGATGCAACGATTGCTCCGGTAGAACCCGTAAGGGCGGTACAATCAGGCACAAAACCTGCATTTAATTTCACGGCAACTCTCGGTGCAACTTCCTTACCGGTTGCAGTAGCAGCAAAAAATACGGATGTAGCGTTTACGCTTTTAGCAAATTCTGCAATTGTGCTTGCAACTGCTGTTGATGAGTATCCGTTTAATAAATCATGCTTAGCAACTGCACATTCTTTCAATCCATACGCTCCTGCAACTTGTGCAGGTGCAGAATCTCCGCCAACCAATAAACCGATAACATTCGCGCCCGCTACATTTGAAGCAGCTGTAATCGCCTCAAGAGAAGAGCGTTTCAGTTCATTTCCTTTTTGTTCAAGATAGACTACTATCGTACTCATGTATTACATTCCTTTTGATTCAATATTCAGTGTTTATTTTTGTCAATTTATGTGGAAGACTTTAATCCCCCTCGTTCCCCCTTTATCAAGGGGGATGACGTAGTGCTTTATTCCTAAAATTATCTATTGGTTCTCATTTAATCATCTAAATCGAATCACTTACCTTATTCTTGTCTCCCCCTTGATAAAGGGGGATTAAGGGGGATTTTTCTTAGATTTTCAAAGCAACATCTCTGCTTAAATTACCTTGGCATCCTCATGCAACAGACGCACTAATTCAGAAATATCAGCATCCGAATCACCAAGAATTTTCCCTACACGCTTCGAGAGCGGAAGCTCCATAGAAACCGTTTGTGTACGTGATGCACTGGCAATTCCGGCACGCTCTTCGATTGGTTTGGATTTTGCCTTCATAATGTCCGGTAATTTCGGATAGCGGGGGTCATTCAATCCTTTTTGCGCAGAAATTACGCAGGGGAGAGTAGTTGATACAACTTCTTTTCCGCCTTCGATATCACGTTCGGCTGTTACGGTAGTACCCTCAATTGACCATTTTGATACAACGGAAATAGATGGCATATCCAAAAGTTCACCAACCATTGAAGCCATTCCGAATGAATCATAATCAATACTTTGTCTGCCAAGAATAACCACATCAGGTTGGATTGTTTTTGCAGCTTCAGCAATATTCGTTGCCACGCTGAAACTATCCTCACGGTTATCATCTTTTACGATAATCGCTTTATCCACACCCATTGCAAGGGCAGTACGGAGAATTTCTTTTGCCCCGTCGCCACCAACAGTAAGGGCGGTTACGCTGCCGCCAAATTTCTCACGAAGGCGCAAACCTTCTTCAATTGTAAACTCATCATACGGATTTAAAATAAACTTAACACCTGCTTTATCAATCGTTTTTCCGTCTGCTCCAACCGCTACTTTTGTGGTCGTATCGGGCACTTGGGAAACACACACAAGAATATTCATTCACTTCTCCTTTATTCAAATAGTAATTTGCATCACAAAAATACGAAAATCTCTAAAATTAGACGTGCTTTCCTACTCCGATGCTTTTTGTTATTTTCGCAGTATGTAATTCTTTATTCTTTTAGTTTTCAATTTAGCCCAGATGAAAGCAATTCTTCTTACTCAACATGGCGGTGTAGAAAACCTACAATATACTACCGATTTTCCGATTCCCGAATGTGGAGCGGACGACATTCGCGTCCGAATAAAAGCCACAAGTGTTAACCGCGCCGATACAGTAGTGCGCAATGGTTATCCTGGGTTGTCAATCCCATTACCTCATATTTTGGGTGGTGATATTGTGGGTGAAGTTGAGCATATCGGTGAGAATGTAACCGGCTTTTCAATTGGTGACCGTGTGATGGCTACCCCCGTCATTCCCTGCGGCACATGTCCGATTTGCGTAAACACCCCCGAGCGCAATCACCTCTGTTTCAATTGGAAGTATTTTGGAATGCACATTAACGGCGGTTACGCAGAATATTGCACTGTACCCTCAAAATGTATCGTTAAACTTCCAGATCCTATAACGTATGAAGAGGCAACGTGTTTTGGTGTTGCGGGATTAACTGCATATCATGCGCTCTATACAATTGCAAAATTGAAAGCAGGGGAGACCTTTATGATCTGGGGAGGCTCAGGAGGTTTGGGGACTGTTGCCGTGCAACTTGCAAAAGCAGCAGGGGCAATTGTAATCGCTACCGTAGGAAAAGACGAGAAAAAACCGAAAATCCACGAACTCGGCGCAGACTATGTATTCAATCACTACACCGAGGATGTAGCAGCGGAAGTACGCAAACTATTCCCACTAGGGATAAACTGTATCATGGATTATGTAGGACCTGCTACATTTCCAAAAAGCTTCGAACTTCTCCAAAAGGGAGGAAGAATGCTCCTTTGCGGTATCCTG
>CALMMI010000230.1 GCA_937868245.1 uncultured Ignavibacteria bacterium
TCGTAGGTATCACCTGAGCTTGAAACCCCTATCCGTTTACCACCCTTTGAAAATACAGCCAAAAAATCTTTTTTTATTTCAAACGTACTGTATATGCGTTCGTAACCATTTGCCAATAGTATATTATGCAACAATCTAATTGTTGATGTTTTACCAGTTCCACCCGCTCCTCTGAGTGCTATAATTTTTTTCATTATCTATCCTTATGTATATAATTCAAAAATATTTGCAATGATTTTTACTTTCTATTCTCTTGTTTCTTTCTTTCGCATTCTTTAAGAAACTCTTTATACTCCTCATCTCTCTTTCGTTTTTCTTCCCTGATCTCTGTTATAAGCATAAGATAGGTATCGTTACCGATGAGTTCCTCCAAAATTTGAGCATACCGGAGCTTAATCCTTCCTCCCTCCGAAATCCATCGTCTTATAGTAACAGCAGATTTGCCTATTTCAATTCCAAACTCTTCATGTTTTAGACCATATCGAGATAAGATAGCTCGCAATTCATCCCCATTAATCGCGTACCTTTCTGCACTCTTGATTGCTTGCTCTTTGTTATTTTTTGAACTTTCCATGTAATTCAAGTGTTTCAATTGGGTTATGAAAAAGATTTATCTGCAATGTTCTATCTTAAAAACATTCAACAATATATCTTCACCTTACTGTAATAACAAGTATCTCTTACTTGCGTAATTCTATAACTTATTAATATTATTATATATTAAGAATAACATTACGTAATTACGCAAAGGTATCCTTTTTTTTGAGTAAGTTGATAATATTCTGAAATTTCAGGAAAAACAAATCAAACTTACTCATTATTACGTATCATCCCCAACATTACACATCATTACGTATTTATTTTTACTTGCGTAATGTTGTAAACTATTTATATTGTTAAATATTACAAATTACATTACGCAATTACGCAACGATTTATGTATTTCTACTATAAGATATTTTACTGTGATGACATGATTAGATATTTTCTATAAAAAAAATACTATAGAGTATTTTTGATATTTCATTACGTAATTGCGTAATGTCGTTGATTAATAAAGAAGTCTTGCGTAATTTTTGCGTAATGGTTGCGTAATGTTAGCACGGTTGCGTAATGTTAAACTTCTTCTTTTATACAGTGAAACCGTTTTGTTTTGCCTTCTATAAAACGAGATTCCGGTTTATATTCCAAATTTTTGAACTCGCAATAAGATTGTAACCAATTGTTAAATCTTCTTTTAGTTACTTCTTTTTCATTTGTTCCGGCATATTCAAGAAAATCATTATAGGTTTCATTAACTGGCAAAGATTCATTCCTGTTCAATTTGTCTGCAAAATCTATAAATTCCTTACTTGTACTGTTTAATAGCTTTTTCTCATCTATAGTTTCGGAGCTATAGATTGGAATTTTACTTTCATTATATAAATAGATTTGAAGACAACCTAACATAAAGTTGTAAAATGTATTCCATTGTTCTTCGTTCCAAGAAGTGAAAAACTCTGTTCCAAATTCAGTTGATGGTTTGAAAATGGCATTGTAGTAACAAAGAAGTTCCATTTCAAATTTTCTACCCTTGTCGGATTCTGAATTACCTTGTATAGTATAATTTGTACTTATTACTATTTTCGGTGATTGTTCAGCATTCAAATTGATTCTATCCTTATGCTTTCGTTCAAATGATAATCCTTCTGTAATAGCTGAAAATAGTCTTAGAAAATTGAAATGTTTTTGTACATCATCAAAAAATAGAATTTGTGTATCAAGTTCAACATTTTGAAATGCAAATTGAGAATCAAAAGAAAAGTTTTTTCCATCAATGATAGTGACCTTCCTGAGCTTTCCAATAGACTGAAGTAACAACCCCTTTCCGGTTCTTCCTTGAGGTTCATCATCTACATTTGCTTCCGTAAGAACTACAGCAAACTTATTTGCAGTAGTCTTATAGTTGTGGAGTAAATATCCGATTGTGGATACTAAAGATTTATATCTCTCGGTATCTAATTGTTTCGGATCTCTTATTGAGCAGATATTTTGTGTGAATTTTACAAAATCAAAATTTGCTATCGTATGAGGTTCGGTTTCAGATATGGCTTTGAAATCATGCTTGATAATTTGAGATTTCCAAATAAAACCGCCAAGTTCCTTATATGGTTTTCGTTCTATTTTGCTTTTGGATACTTCAACAAAACCATTACTGAAGAAGAAAAATCCTTTGTCTTTAGAATCTTGTAGAAATTTTATTCTTTCAAATGGTATGTATGAGTTTAGACTGTAATCATTAATAAAGGCAAGTTTCCTATTCATTAAAAGCTCGTGCAGATCCTTTTTTGTTTTATTGGAGGAGATGCTATCGGGTAAAGATTCTATGTATAATTTTACAAGATTTTGAATTCCTGCAATGTCAATTTCCGATACTACATTGTCTTTTACTTGAACTAATACACGTTTCAAACCTCCCTCATCTAAAATTAACTTTCTTATTCCAATTTGCTTCAAATAGTCATATAGTTTGGTTTGTTCAATTTTCAGTACTATATCATCATTCTTATTTTTTATTTCAAACCAGAAGCAATGAGGAATTTGATTGATTATAAGCTCGCCAGTTACTTTATTTATTGATTGAACTTCTGTAAAGTCTTTTTTGGGGATTTCGGAAAATCCGTTTTTTTGTCCCAAGTAGTTTTCACGATTTTTTTCTAAATGTTCAAAGGTGATAGGTTCAGACATACCTTCTTCTATTCCGTCATGAATTGTTTTCATTGCTTTATCAATTTGCAAATCTGTATTTTGAAGAACGATTGGTTGAATCTCATTTAGAGCATATTCCTTTGAAAAAAATCCCCCTGCAATATAACCACCAAGAAGAAAGCCCGCTTTACACCTTGCATTATGCCTATTACCTACAGATGAATCATTTAGTATTTTTTTGGCATTTTCAATTCCCTGGTCTGCATACTTATTCTTTCTATTATTAGTAGTTATACCATTACCATTACTATTAGGTTTCTGCAATTTTGCAGAAACTTGGATTGTAGTTGTAGATTTTTGCTCTTGGAGACTATAGATTTCGGCGTTTGGATTTATGAAAAGCTCTGTGTCATAACTAACAAAACATAAACGGAAAATGTCTTTTGTTGCTTTATCAATTTCGAGATTATAAGTCTGCTTATAGTACTGCTCTGCTTGTAGGAAAGATTCTTTATGGGTATCGCCATCAATCATTACCCCAATTTTTAATCCCTCTCCTCCTATAGAAGTGAAACAGAAAAGTGTATGTTTATCTCCTTGGATAATTTGTTTGGTTTCGGATAAGTTCTCTTTCCCGATTTTATCAATATCTATTTGAAGGATTCCTGTATGATAGATGAGCTTCTTTTCTGATTGATTGGTTTTAGAATCAGATTTTCGGTGGATACACTTCGTAGATAAAGTGAATCCGGGTACAAACTTTTTCTTGTACTCATCGTATTTACTTCTATCTACTTTTAGTAATTCACGAGCATTGTTTACTTGTTCAAGATAAGTACCTGATTGTATATTAAACAGTAAATCTTTGATTGTTATGAATTGCGGATTTACTGTAATTAAAGCACTGTCAAACAAAGAAATTTGCTTGTTGAATATTCCATGAAGTTGTTGAAAATTACTTTTAGATGTGGTTTCAATATTATTCATTCAACTTTCCTTTTGTAGAGAGTAATCTAATTTCATTACACTAAAATTAAAAATTAGATCAGATTTAGTTTTGTTTCTCATTTTGACCAGAGATGCGTATGTTATCTTCTACCAGTAAATAATCCGGATTAAGTAAGCTGAGTTCCTTTAATCTGATTTCAGTTGCTTGCCGGGAACTTTTACAGTGATGACTTACGTATCCAATTAAATCGTTTTTTGCTAAAAGCAGGTCTGTATTAGTGTACGTAATACCAGTACTAAATTTGAAATTCAGAGGTTTGATTTCAAAATCGTTATATAGTTCATTTAAGTAATTAGTTGGCATGAGAAGACAACGGGCAAAATAATTGGCTTGCCATTCTAACCAGTACAAGTTATCTTTTATTTTACACTGGTTTATATCTTCAATCATTGCTCTATTACAAGAAAAGGTAATTGCAGGTTTATTCAGTGAGCTTTCCACAATACGGTTTTGAGTAACAAATAAGGGATAATGGAGGATGAGATGTCCAATTTCATGACAGATAGTAAAATTTTCACGTCCTATATTATGTTTCAAACCATCATAGATTAGAATTCGTTTATTATGAAATTCAAACTTACCCAAGATGTTTTCCGATAAACCTTCTTCACTTGTGAAATCATACTCGGTTAAATTTCCTGTGTCGGAAAGATAATCCAGGTATTTAGATGTATTACCTATACAGTTACATCCAAAATACTTTTCAGTATTTGCACGAAGCTCTATGGCATTATACTCAATTGAAAGTTTTGGTATAGGTCTTGATTTAACCATTACTTTACACTTCGTAATAGTTGATAAACTTCACTTGTTTGAATAATTCCTTTTCGTAAACCTTCTTTTAATTTATCTGTCATATCCGATGGTAATTTATCGGCAAGATAGATGAGTAGGGTTTCATCTGTATTCAAAACCCCTGCAAGTTTACGGATATTGTCTTCTGAAGGAAGTCCGGCAATGGTTAAATTCCTTTCTAATTGTGATAGGTATCCTGCGGAAAGCCCTACTTTTTTTGCAAGTTCTCTAATAGAAATACCTATTTTTTCCCTTAACTCTCTTATGTTCTCTCCAAAGGTCTTTTCCATATCGAGGGATGTTTTTTGATTAGTCATTTTATACCTTATTATTAGATGTTGTGTTTAGTGTGAAGAATTTACATTACACTTAAGTACAAAAATATTGTATTTCTCTTGAAAACCAAATGAAATTTTTTGATTTTATTTTAATTCCAATTCTAACAAATCACGTATAGTTTCTGATAATGATTTCCCCTGTTGCTTTGCGAATGTTTGCAACTTGGTTTTTGTATCTTCTGTAATTCTAAATTTCACTTCTTTGAATCCTACATGAGAATTTTGTTTGTTGGCTGAAGGTTTCTGCTTTTTTCGCTTGATAATATACTCTTTCGCTTTTTGCTCAGTAATCCCAAGCTCGGAAACCAAGTCTTTAATTCTTCGGAGGTCATTCTTTGTTAGTTCTACAACATTTGATATTTCAGGTTCCTGCAAAATTGCAGAAACTTCAGGTTCGTTAAGCTGTTTTTTTGCTTGTTGTAATGTTAGTTTTCCTTTCCGAACTTCATTGAATAGTAATTCCGATTCTTTCAATAGTTTCTTTGCGTCAAAAATATATCGTTCCGAAACTCCAAAGATTTTACTCGCGGTTTGGCTTGAATTAAGATTCTGCAAAATTGCAGAATCCTCAGCTTTACCTTTGCGAATAGCACTCATTTTTTTACTTAAGTTGTCTTTGGTTCTCTTTTCAAGCTCCGGTAAAATTTCTACTGCTAAACACGCTTTTTGGCTTGTATTTAAGTGCCGTCTAACAAGGTTTAATGAAATTACGAAGTCTATAAGGTTACTTTCTGTTCCTTCATATTCACGGAAAATCGGTTTGACTCCAGTTTCCAAGCAAGCTATATAACGATTCCTTCCATCGATTATCTTGCCTTGATACAAATATATTGGTTCTCTTAGTCCATTCTGTGCAATATCTCCTTTCAATGCTTCTATTTCCGATGCTGTCATCATAGGAAACAGATTTGCAACTGAATGAAATTCTAATTCAATATTTTTACTCATTTGTAATTAGTCCTTTTATAGCTCTACGTGAATCTTATATTTTACGCTTTTCTTTATTATACCCTGATACCAATCCTTTGACAGAAAGCTCTATTCAATGGTCTTTTCTTTACTTAAATACTCCTTAATAGCGGTTTCTTTTGCAAACCAAGATTTACCTATCTTACGTGCCGTGATTTTGCCGGCTTTGAGATAGTTTCTTACTGTGTTTTCTGATAGACCGAACATTTTTGAAAGCTCGGAGACATCAAAATAGTTTTCATCCATTATTGTTTTCATTCGATTACCTTGTATAAGCGATTATTACTGTGCAAATATAACAATATTTTTTAATATCTATCAATTATTTGTGGAATGTGTGTATAACTTGTGGTAAGGTGGTATAAGTTGTGTTATTGTTAAAGATACTCTTTCCCTTCTGAGAGCTTTCTTTTTACATGAAGCATTGGAGTTTTTAAGCTGTTATTGCATAGTAAAAACTTTTTAAGTAATTATAAATACAACGTTTTTACAACGATTAATGGGCAAAGAGAAAAACAGCTAATCTTAATCCTGCACAGGTAGAAGTTAATCTGAGAATCAAAAGGAACGGAGCGTTCAGAAGTAATTATCATATCGGCAATCGGAGGAGAACAAACACGATTTGTAGCTGAAGGTGGAAAAACGGCGGTATTGAATACTTCACATTTTTCTTCCGATGTGTAAGTGGCGCGAGTTTCGTAGAAAAGGCATGGCTGATGCAGTTGTTCCGTTTATTGTTGTTAGATAACAGCAATATATAGACAGAACACATAATACTTTATCGGTTTATGAGTGGCTTAATTTATATAAGTTTAGCCATTATGATTCTGGAAAAACCCATTTTTCTATCGGTTGTGGGTTTTCTCTTCCTACATACTCTTTAACTTTTACTACAAATTCGTCATAGTCTTTATAGATACCTATATGTGTTCCATTATCTATACTTTCATAAAACTCACGAAGATTTTTATACTGGTCATTTGTTTCAAACTCACTTGAAACAAGTGTCAAATGAGCTTTATATGGTTTATCGCCAGTTGTTTCTTCATTAAAGTAAAATTTTTCAAAATAGGGAATTTGTACAATAGCGTAAGCTCCGTTTTTGTTTTCATTTACTGTATTATAAATCTTTTCGTTCATCGTCCACATACTATTTGTAATCCATTTGGACTTTCGTAGTACTCTTGGTGAATCACTATCATGTACAGCAATATATGAAATCCCAAAGTGGTTCAATATTTTAGCAAATAATGGAATATTTGCTTTACCAAAACAACTAACGATATGAATTTTATTCTTATGTTCTGACTTCTGTAATAGATGAGAGTAGATAAGCTGCTCTGTTTCACCTTCAACAAGAATAACACTATCTGCGAAAAAAAATTCATTTACGGTTGGGTGACAAGCTCTTATCATTGCTAAAGTTTCCCTTTCACCTACACCATCTCCGTCAAATGTAATTTTATCTGTCGAAATAAGTTTAGTTTTCCATTTTTCATCTTTCTCCACTCTGATAATAGTTGTATGGGGTTTAGATACATCTATAAATATTGGAGAATGAGTACTTGCCATTACTTGCCAATTTGATACTTCCGCGAGATTATACAATGCTTCTCTTGCTGCTCTAATTGTTGGTGGATGTAAAAATGCTTCCGGCTCATCTATTAGCAGAATCCTTGCTTTATCTGTTGTATCAATCTTTTTTGTACCTTTTTTCATCTTTCCAACTTCAGCCAAAGCTGATATTGTTGCCCAAAGAAAAGATCGTTGAATTCCAGAACCTTGTTGTGAAAGTGGTAAGGAAATTTTGCCTGCTTCTTTAATTCTAATATGTGAACCCGCCCCAATTACTTTTTCTGATTCAAAGGTTCCTATTTCGGGTTGAAACTCAGCCGTATAATTTGGGAATACTTGAGATAATTTATCTGAAATACTCGTTGTCGTTGTTTTTAGTTCTTCTTCAATTTCTTTTGCAAATTCTTCTGTTAATGCTTCAAGTTGCTTTACAATACCAACAATTTTTGTCTTGTCTTTCTTCAAACTATCTTTTACTGTCGTAGTTAATATTTCTATAATTATTGCTTCAATTTTTTCATGGGTATCCGTTGGAGTTATTCTTAAAGGAACAGGAATTCTACTTGCTATAAGAGAATCCCAACCACCTGCTCCTCCTTTTTCAAATATTCCAGTAGCATTTTGGTAAGTAAATTTCTCACCTTTCTTGTTAGGTTCTGTCCATCTGAACATTACTTTAATACACATACCATAATTTGGGTCATTATGTACACATTTACTTCCTAAAGCATCAGTATCATCTGAAGTAATTTCCGTAAATATACCTACTATCTCAATTGGTTTATCTGTTTTTTCATCCTTAAAATTTGAAAGTTTAAGTTCCGCTCCGCTTGAAGCAAATGCTTCATATGCGTCAAGTATCGTTGATTTACCTGTATTGTTTTGACCTATAAGAATTACTATGTCATCAATTTTAATTTCACATCCCTTGTCGTCAAAACAACCAAAGTTTTTAATACTAAGACCTGATAGTTTCATCTTTAATAAAGTTTATTGATACTCAAATTGATAAACAGTTCATGCTTACCCTTACTTTTCAAAACCGACTGACAATTCTAAAATGTAAATATAAGAAAATAGAGGTTCTTTTTCTTATATTATTTGAAGATAAATATAAGTATTTAAAAACCGTTATTGCATTTTATTGCAGTTTTCTAATTACCCCCATATTAAATTAATTACGTATGGTGGACTGTTATGCGTTTAATTGCTAAAAACTTTCATTATTCAATAAAATCGGTAGGTTTGTTGAAAGGAAATTCATATTTTTGCTTCAGCATCCATGCAGGATGTTTTTTTATAATAAGTGTCGAAAGAGTTATACCCTTTCTCATATCCCATTATAAAAACACTATGATATATGCTCCTTCTAATGGAGCAATGTTTTAGGATTTTAATTACATTTACAGGAAACTTTTATGGCTACTTCAATTGATTTAGGTAATCTTGAAAAAGAGATAAAAAAAGTTGCTGTTGAAAAATTAACAGCAGATGCGAAAAAAGAGGGCTTAAAAGTTGAGTCCAAATCGGGAACAATTTCAGTTTCAGGTGATGATGCTAAAGTTAAGAAATTCATTGATAATCTTAGTAAATAGTTTTGTGTCTGTTTAACTTTGTTCAAACATCGTCTCTAATTGCTTGATACTGCTGCCAAAAAACTTATTCCCTTTACTGGTTTTGAACCCCGAATGATTAAGTTTTTCAGCAATGGAACGGTACGTTATTTTTTGTTTTCTGAGAACTTGAATGAAAGAGTACGCTCGTCTGTTATTTTCGTTTTCAAGTGCGTTTTGGTGGTGAATTTCTCTACCTTTTTTCCTCATCTCATTGG
>CALMMI010000231.1 GCA_937868245.1 uncultured Ignavibacteria bacterium
AACGAATAATGCCCTCTCTTACACCCGAAACGCTTATTGATCTTGAACCTAAAATGAAGCCGAACAAATGATAGAGCTAACCAACATACAGAAGAAATTTGGGAAACTTCATGTCCTTACAGTCTTAGACCTTGTTATCCCGAGCGGAAAAATTACGGCGATTGTCGGTCCAAACGGTTCTGGTAAGACGACTCTTATCAAGTGTATTCTGGGTTTGGTAACACCTGACAGCGGAGAAATTTTGTTGAACAAAACTGCAGTCCTCTCAGGTTCTGACTATCGGAAGGATTTGGGATACATGCCTCAGGCGGCACGATTCCCGGAGAATCTAACGGCAATGGAAGTGATTGAAATGCTTGTGGATATTCGTAATTCGCAGGATGTTTTTGATAAGGATTTGATTGAACTTCTCAATCTTACCAAAGAAATGAATAAGCCGCTCAGAACACTTTCCGGTGGGACGCGCCAAAAGGTAAGCGCGGTGATTGCATTTTTGTTCCGTCCGAATGTTCTTATTTTCGACGAGCCTACGGCGGGTTTGGATCCTATTTCATCAAGCAGACTTAAAGATAAAATCCTTGCTGCCCGTTTGGAAGGGAAAACCATTATTATCACCTCGCACATTATGAGTGAAATTGAAGAACTTGCTGACGATGTGGTTTTCCTGTTGGATGGTAAAATACTGTTTCAAGAATCAGTATCATCAATTATTGCGAATGCTGCCGAGACTACACTGGAGAGGGCAATTGCACGAAGAATGAACAATTCAACCTATGCGGAGCAAACAGGATGAGAACAGTATTTAAAGTGTTTCATTATGAATTGCGTGATGTGATTCGAAGCAAATGGGTGATTCTCTACACACTTTTCTTTGCACTGATTACTGATGCGCTGTTCCGTTTTGGCAGCGATACGTCGCGGGCAATGCTCAGTTTGATGAATATTATTATTCTGTTGATTCCGCTTGTGAGTATTATTTTCGGTACAATGTACTTCTATAATGCACGCGATTTTATCGAAATGCTGCTTGCACAGCCGATTGAACGTAAGCGTTTGTTTTTTGGTTTGTTTGCCGGACTTGCTTTTCCTCTTTCGGTTGGGTTTGGATTAGGTGTGTGTATCCCTTTTATGCTTCATTCAGGAGTAATACGGGATGGTGCATCATTTCTGATGCTACTTGCATCGGGGATTTTCCTGACGTTTATATTTATTGCGCTAGCTTTACTCATTTCAACAAGGACGGACGATAAGGTGCGAGGTCTGGGTGAATCCCTGCTTGT
>CALMMI010000232.1 GCA_937868245.1 uncultured Ignavibacteria bacterium
CCTCACTTGAATGCAGCCGTTGGAAAACTCCAAATAATTTATCTGCATACTGCATGTTAAACCCAACACCGTTATCTTTTACCGAAAAGATAACTTCACCTTCATTATCTTCGGAGACTATTTGAATTTCCGGTTTGTCTCTTTTGGAGGAGTATTTAACTGCATTCGAAATCAGGTTAAACATAACCTGATGAAGCAGTGTATAATCCGCATTTACCGAATGTAATTTTCCTATCTTAATATCTGCTGTGAACTTTGTTGTTTTCTCGATTTCTATCAATATGTTTTCAATCATTGTGTTCATATTAATTTGTGTTTTCACCAGTTCTTTTCTTCCCAGCCGTGAAAATGCCAACAAATCATCAATGAGCATCCCCATTTTGGTTGCATAGAAATTAATATTTTGAATAATTCGCTTCCCGTCTTCATCCAATACATTTTCATAATCTTCTTTAAGCATTTCTGCATAACCGTTCACTGCTCGAAGAGGTGCACGTAAATCGTGAGAAACCGAATAACTAAATGCTTCAAGCTCCTTATTGATACTTTTCAAGTCCTCGTTCAGTTCAAAAACAGCGATTTCCTGCTGGTGTTTTTCTATAAAGAATTTCACTTTATTAAGCAGTATTTCCGGCTGAAACGGTTTTGTAATAAAACTGAACGCCCCTTTTTCGTACCCCTTAAAAACATTAAGATTATCTGTATAGACCGCAGAGATAAAAATGAACGGAAGTCTTGCGGTTTTTTCTTCTTCACGTAAGATTCCGGCTAACTCGTACCCGTCCATCTCCGGCATTTGAATATCCAATAATGCCAATACAAAATCATGACGTAGCGTTGCTTTCAGGGCATCATTGCCACTTGTTGCCTCCACCAATTCAACATCCATATCTTTAAGAACTATCCGCAGTGCGACTAAATTTTCCACTTTGTCATCAACGATTAGTATTTTAGGTTTGGAGTTCATATATGTACCCTATTATTGAAAGGTATTGTTAATTAGATAATACAACCTATCGGCTGCAGATACAACAAGAATGACTAAAAAAAACATACTGTTCCTTGCACAGTTTTAACCTTCAACCAAAAAGTAACATTAACATGTGTCAGGAATTCCAACTACTTACTGAGCCAAACTCTCATCAACGAAAGGAGTTGCTCTACATTAACCGGTTTGGAAATATAGTCGCTTGCACCTGCATCTATACATTTTTGTTTGTCATCATTCATAGCCTTTGCAGTAAGAGCTATTACCGGCAAGTTCTTAAATTTGCCTTTCGCTCTTATTCTCCGCATAGCCTCGTAACCGTCCATTTCGGGCATCATAATATCCATCAACACCAAATCAATATCTGTTTGCGATTCTAACATTTCCAACGCATTTTTCCCATTTTCCGCTTTTATCACTTTCATTCCACGTTCTTTCAGAACTTTGGACAATGCAAACACATTTCGCATATCATCATCTACCAGCAGGATTTTTTTTGAATGGAATATCGCTTCCTTATCGTATAAATTATTGATTATCTCCTGTTTGGATTCAGGCAAATTATTAATTGTTCTATGGAGGAAAAGAGCTGTTTCATCTAGTAATCTCTCCTCTGATTTCACTCCTTTTATGATAATGCTTTCAGCATATTTTTGAAGTTCGTTGTTTTCATCTTTTGTAAGTTCCTTACCGGTATATATAATGATTGGCGGAACATTACTGTTCTTCAATTTTCCAAGTTTATAGATAAGTTCAAAGCCGCTCATATCCGGCAAGCCTATATCGAGAACAATACAATCAATGTGATTTTCCTCGTAAATGGCAAGGGCTGCTGCTCCTGTACCTGCTTCAAAACACTTAACATCACCGTTTCCGATAAGTTTTCGCATTGCAATTCTTGAATTTGGATCGTCCTCGATAATCAATAGATTTTTCATTTTTCTATTTACGAAGTTCTCTATTCTATTGAAAGCTTCTTCCAAATCATTTTTATTGACAGGCTTCATAAGGTATTCAATTGCACCATCTTTAATCGGCTCAAGCGACCTCTCGGTAGCCGACATAATATGGACAGGAATATGCCGTACAGAAGGGTTTGCTTTTAATTCCGTAAGAACCCTATGACCGTTTATTCCCGGCAGTTCCATATCAAGAATAATCGCATTGGGCTTATATTTGGTTACAAGTACCAATCCGTCCTCACCTGTTGCTGCCGATAAACTCTTAAATCCCTTAATTGCAGCCTGTTTTATAAGAATCGAAGCAAAATTGAGGTCATCTTCAATAACCAAGACAACTTTATCATCCGGATTGATTGAGTCTCTATCATCTTCCAACGCCGGGTAATTTATGAATTTAGAATTGACTTCACTCTTTGGGGTAAACAGAGGAGGCTCTTTGTGAGAGTTAACATGATTTACTTCATGAGCCCTAAGATGCTCGGTTGCGCTATGGATTTCCAATGGAAGAATTAGGGAGAATGTTGACCCTACACCTTGTTTGCTGACTAATTTAATTTCCGCACCTAACAATCGAGCAAGTTCTCTTGAAATGGATAAACCAAGCCCTGTACCTCCATATTTTCTGGAAGTACCGCCATCAGCCTGTTGAAACGCCTCAAATATTGCCATCTGCTTATCTTGTTGAATGCCAATGCCTGTATCTGTTACCGATATATTAAGCATAGTATCGGTATGTTTTTTAATACTGACAGTTACACTACCTTTTTCTGTAAACTTTAGAGCATTCGATAGTAGATTCTTTAGGATTTGATTCAGACGCTGAGAATCGGTACGGATATGGTCGGGCAATTCGTTATCGATTGTGAAAACAAGTTTAAGACCCTTTTGCTCAGCATGATGTCTGAATTCACGCATAATACTGTCTGCCAGCGAGCGCAGGGATACCCTTTCTACATTAATCGACATTTTTCCGGCTTCAATTTTTGAAAAGTCCAACACTTCATTAATCAATACCAATAGATCATTCCCGCTTTTATTGATTATTTCCGCACTTTCCACCTGATCGGCACTTAGATTCTTATTTCTATTTTCCGCCAAATCCCTCGAAAGGATAAGCAAACTGTTTAGCGGTGTTCGTAATTCGTGCGACATATTCGCAAGAAACTCCGATTTATATTTACTGCTAATCTCCAATTGCTTTGTCTTTTGCTCAATATCGTATTTCGCAATTTCCACTTCCTTGTTTTTTATTTCCAGCGACTGTGTTTGCTCTTCCAATTCCTCATTGGTCATTTGCAATTCTTCCTGTTGCTGTTTAAGGTATTGGGTTTGCTCTTCAAGCTCTTCGTTCATTTGCTTCATTTCTTCCTGTTGGGATTGAAGCTCTTCAGTTTGCCGTTGGGTTTCCTCAAGAAGTTCTTTTAGCTTGGTTCTTGATTGGGAAGAATTGAATGCAATACCGATATTCTCTGCAACCAAAGCAAGTAATTGCATTTCAAGGTCGCTGAACTCGTTAGTAGAACCAATTTCAATAATACCTTTTAGTTGACCGGCATAAAGGAATGGATAGATGATGATATTTTTAGGTGCTGAATTCCCCAGTCCTGAATTGATTTTGATATAATCATCCGGAATCTGGCTAAAGATTATCGGCTTTTTCTCCCGTGCTG
>CALMMI010000233.1 GCA_937868245.1 uncultured Ignavibacteria bacterium
GTATATTCATACTGGTTATTGTGGTTAGGCGACAATATAATTGGTCTCTATATTGAATGCAAGCTACAAATAACAATCTATCTTACCAAATAAATAATTAGGTCAGGTCGGTTATAAGAACCGACCTGACCTAAACTTATAAATTCATAAATATCTAAGCTATGATTTTCATGATTTGTTTGATTTTATGATTTACGCTCACTCTCCTCTTAATCATAAAAATCACTCAAATCATAGCTCAAACAAATTACACAGTTAAGGCAGCATTCTACCCATCACCTCTCGGAGCAGACTTCTCTGTATTGTGCTGTTCCAAATTCACACTTTTACCGAATGTATAACTTAGATTAAGATTAAAATACCTGCTAAGGGGTTTACTGTCTGTACTGAGTGAGAATCCATTCCCAAATGCAATTCTATCTCGTTTTTGGAGGTCAAAGGGGTCGGATGCAGTCAGATTAATAGTTAAGGCATTATCCAACATTTTATAGATTGCTCCAAAATTCATAAAAAAGAAAGTAAGAGCTTTCTCTCCTCCGATAGTATAAGGCGACATATATCTTCCGTTAACGTTTAGTGTCAACCCCTTAATTACCTCATAGCTAACCGAGCCGTTTGCACTTGCATTGGTGGATTCCGTTGCAAAGTCGCTTGAATATGCAGTACCACCGCCGTTTTTGTAATTTTGGATACTTAAATTTAATCTGGCTGAAAACCCTGTTCGAGTCCTGTAATTGAATGTACCGTCAATCCCTATTGTTTGCAACCCGCTGTAATTAACATAACTGTTCGTGTAAATATCATTAATCAGAACCGAATTCAATTTAATTTCATCAACTGTTTTTTTGTAGTAGGGGGAAATAGTGATGGTTGTAGAGCCAAGAAATGCGTTGGCGGAAAGTTCTAACGAATGCGTAAATTCTGGTCGAATCTCAGGATTACCTACAAATTGACTAGTAGAACTCGAGCGGGTGGCACGAGGGTTTAGAATATTTACCCAAGGCAACTGTATGCTTCTGTTATAATTTGCAGTTAACTGATACTCTTGTGATAACTTCCACGAAATTGATGCACTCGGAAAAAGGTTAGGATATGCACGTTCAATTGTTGTGTCGCGGAATGTACCACCGATTGCAGCGTGTTCATATCTAGCTCCCACTTGCATCGAAATATCATCGGTGAATGAGTACCCGAAATTCGAGTAAAAGGCATAGAGTGAATTATGCGGGGTGGCGTTCAGTGTTTGAGTCGAATCGACATGATAGGTATTTGTATAAAAATCATACACTTTTGTGGTAACATCGCTGGGATGAGTTTCAGCTTCGATTTTATGCCCAAGTTCAATTGTAAGAGCTTTGATTGGAGCATAGGAATAATCGAGTTTTAGATTATAGGCAGGGTTGCTCTCCTTTCCCAATGTTACCTGTTGTAAAGAATTAACTGAATCAAGCTCAGAGCCGGGTGTAAGTAGAACACTGCTGCTATATTCGTTTCTAGTGTTGTCCCAATTTGAATGATTGAGATCTATTGAAATTTTATGGTCATCAGCAAATTGATGTCTGTAGAGAAGCGACAGATTCATCCAAGTTCCGCTTCGATTGAAATCCGAAGAATCCTTTACAAGTTGAGTGACCATTTTATTTGAATTGGAACGTGTACCATTACCTATTGATGAGTTAGTACCCGGACCGTAGTTAAACTCTCCTGACAATGATAGTACATCATTTGGCGAAAGGCTAAAATCAATTTGTGGGTTTGTGTAGTACCCCGTATATGTACCTTTGTTAAAAACGGTTTTATTAATGTATTGAAGTGATGGAGAGAGAGGATTATCGCGTTCGTAAATGGAATTGCTGTTATATATCCCGTGGTATGCCCCAACATTAAGCGAACCTGTAATTAAGGAATCATTATAGTAAAATGTTCCGCCTCCATTGCGACCTTCTATTGTTGATCCGCCAAGATATACGTTCCCGCCAATATAATCCGTAAGCCCCTTATCCATTATAATATTGATTATTCCGCCATTGAATTTTGCATCGTATTTTGCTCCGGGTGCTGTCCTTACTTCTACAGCCTTGATATTCATCGAAGGTAATTGTTGTAGCATCTTATTGCGCTGCTCCGCATCCATGGTAAGCGGCTTGTCATTAATCATCACAACAACATTCTCATCCCCTCGCAGCTTTATTCCACCGTTCTCATCTACTTGCACGGCAGGGATTTGATCCAGCACTTCACTTACTGTAGTTGCAACCACATTTGGATTATCCTTCACCGAATAAACGTTTTTATCAGGTCGTATTTCTGTAAATTCACGCCATCCGACTACTTCCACATCTCCTGTAGTAATTGCCGATTCCTTTAGATATATCATAGACAAAGTTTTGTCTTCGTCGGATTGGGAAATCACTTGAGAAACTGTTGCATATCCTACCCTTCGTACTTCAAGTGTATATTTCTTATTGGCAGGAACATCCAATGAAAAGCTTCCTTGGGCGGTTGTCATAACCCCTTTTACGAGAGTACTGTCGGGGAGTGAACGAAGTGTTACCCGTACACTTCTTATCGGCTTTTTTGTGGAATCATCAGCTACATTACCACTAATTTTAATGCTCTTCTGAGCAAATGTAGGGATTGCAGCTACGGTAATCAAGCATAGTATGGTAATAAGTAATCTATTGAGAGGCATTTATTCTCCACAAAAAACATAAATGAACAATTTGGTTTCAACAAAGCTACGGCAATAAATACTCTGAGTTTCGCATCTTAACATTTCTTGACATTTTTTATTTCTTTTTCAAGGAATATTACGTTTAATTCCTTTTCAGCTTAATTCAACAGTAAAGTTTTAGAATGATAGTAAATCAATTGAATTTGCTCACATTGATACGATTTTTGACTTTGAAGGTTGAATGAAAATTAAAATAAATTTCCTAAACGTAAATTTCTTCGACACAAAAACGCATCTTGTGCGTCATAGAGCGAGATTTATTATCCATTTTCAGACTGTTTTTTCGTGCAATCTTTATTCTATGTCCGGTTCTTTCTTCGTTATTTGGCTCTAAGTATATTATTATTAACAAGCTTCACTGCTTCCACTTTAGCTGCAGTTCCTGATTCGAATGTTTCAAAACCTCGACTACCAGCAGTACCCCACACAAAAAAGACAGATTCTGTTATCACCAAAAAGAATTACACAACACAACAAGTTGTAGTAACAGGCACAAGAAATGAATCCCTTGTACAAGACTCCCCAGTTCGCGTTGAAGTGATTAGCAATGCCCAACTCCAATCAACAGCTATGGTGAATGCTGCTGATTTGTTGCGAGAGCAAACCGGGTTGCTTCTTACTACTAATGTGCGAACAGGAGTACAAATGATGGGGTTAAGTCCAGATTACACAATGATTCTGATTGACGGACAACCTATGGTGGGTCGCATAGCAGGTGTACTTGAATTATCAAGAATTTCAGTGGGTAACATCGACAGAGTTGAAATTGTAAAAGGTCCGATGTCGTCGCTTTACGGAAGTGATGCACTTGCAGGAGTGATTAATATCATCACCAAAAAACCTAAGGATGGATGGAGCGGCAAGGTTTATTCTCAGTATCTGCACCATGGAGCAGCTGAATTGCAGCTTGAAGGTGGGTATGGAGGAAACGATATTGAGGCAACAGCCTTTTTCAACAGAAAATCTGCAGTTCCGTTTGAATTACACCAAGATTCATTAGTTTTGCCTTATGCAGGGTTTACAGATTATACTTCCCAATTAAAGGCTCTTTGGCGTATTTCACCTTCTATTAACATTAGTGGAAACGGACGTTACTTTCAATCTGACAGCCGTGGATCGTTTACGGAATCTTTTTTCGGACAGATTGCTTCAAACAGCGGTTCTGTTCATCAGAAAGAGCTTTCCGGTACTCTTGCCTCCGAATGGACACATGGGAAAGCCAGGTTAACTGCTCAACTGTACGGCTCAAAATATACCGAACGGTACGATTTTGATACAACCCAGGGTTCAGCAGGAAATACGGATGATTTCGACAGGCAAATATTAAAAGGTTACCTTCAATACGACGTATTTTGGAATCTGCGAAATCGCTTTACATTTGGTCTGGAAGAAAACCTTGATAATACATTCGGCTCACGATACCCGGATAAACCTTCGTACCGAACCTTTTCTGTATTCGGGCAATGGGAAGGAAATCCTACCGAGTGGGTGTCATATTCGTTGAGTGCCCGATATGTAGATAACAGTGCGTATGCAAATCCCTCTTTTTCGGGCAACGGGTTCGACAGTACTCTTCTTACCGCCTTATGGCTGACACATCCCAAACTCGCCTTAAATTTCAAACTCACCGACAACCTTCAATTCCGTACTTCGATTGGAACAGGATATAAAGTACCGGATTTCCGTCAATTGTATATTCAATTTTCGAACAACCTTGCAGGAGCAGGTTACAATTTATTAGGCGCTCGCCGTTTGGGGTTGGACCTTCAACCGGAACGCTCCACTGCATTTGATGCAGGACTTACCTATAATTTCACATCTGAATCTACAGAGAACCCTCTATCCGGTTCAATTGAAGTTCGCGGATTTCGAAATAACTTATCTAATTTAATCGAGTTTTATCTGGCTGGTCAAGACCCAAATACCAATGTTGCCGTTTATTCCTACCACAACCTTGCGCATGTTTACACACAAGGGATTGAAACGAATGTACGGCTTGCAAAGCAGGTTGATGCATCGAAACTGCTGAGTCTGGATCTTGGCTATCAATATCTGGATGCAAAAGATGTAGAAGTGCTGAATGCAATCGACAAAAAGGAAGCGGTCTATATTTCCGGTGAATATCTTCTGCGGAAAAATTATGGTGGTTTATGGCTCCGTTCAAAACACAGTGGTGTTGTACGCTTCCAATTGGATGATCAGGAAATAGGAGTCAAAGCTAATATTAGATTACAATATGTAGGGCGTTTTGGCGATGAATCCCTTGACAAAAACGGATTGGCGATAGGTAATCCGCCTCGCAGGGTTTTAGACCGTGATGACGAATATGTACCCGGGTACACAATATTAAACGCTGCCATTAGCAAACGGTTCGAAAACGTGAATATTCTTTCTGCTTCACGTATTGAAACTACACTCGGAGTGAATAATATTTTAGACACAATGAACCTTAAATCCATTCCATCCCTTCTTGGTCGTCAGTTTTTTGTAAATTTGGCTATTCAATGGTAGAATGAACATCAATTATATTCTTAAACAGTATTTATGAAAAGTAAAACAAAAACACATTTCGCAACAAAAGCAATCCATGTAGGTCAAGAACCAGAACAAATTACCGGAGCAGTAACCGTTCCTCTTTTCCAAACATCTACGTATGCACAAATTGAAATTGGTAAGCACACAGGATTTGAATACGCCAGAACGCAAAACCCTACACGGTTTGCATGGGAGGAAAATATTGCAGCACTCGAAAACGGCATTGCAGCTTACGCTTTTGGAAGCGGCTTAGCTGCCGAGGATGCAGTAATGAAACTCCTTTCAGCTGGAGACCATGTTGTGTGCGCAGAAGATATGTACGGTGGAACATACCGCCTTTTCGAAAAAATCTACCGAAGATTCGGCTTGACTTTTTCGTATGTGGATATGACAAATCCTGATGAAGTCAAAAAAGCAATGCAACCGAATACCAAAATGGTATATAGCGAATCACCCACCAATCCGATGATGCGCCTTACAGACCTTGCGGCAGTTGCTGAAATTGCCCATAACCACCATGCTCTTTTCGTGGTTGACAATACCTTTGCAACACCATATTTTCAGCAACCTATAACACTTGGAGCTGATATTGTTCTTCATTCCGCCACAAAATATCTGGGTGGTCATTCCGATTTGATAAGCGGTGTTGTTATTACGAATAATGAGGATATTTCTGCGCAACTAAAATTCATTCAAAACGCAGCCGGTGCAGTTCCAGGTGCTTTCGACTGTTGGCTGCTGCTTCGCTCGGTTAAAACACTCGCAATCCGAATGCAGCAACATGAGCGAAATGCTCTTAGTATTTCCCATGCACTTGAAAATCACAAAAATGTATTGGCAATTCACTATCCCGGACTTTTCTCACACCCGCAACATGAACTCGCCAAACGGCAAATGACTGGGTTCGGCGGAATAATTTCAATTGAACTTGGGTCGTATCAAAATGCACAACAGTTTGTAAAGAATCTTGGGATTTTTACACTTGCAGAATCTCTTGGTGGAGTTGAATCGTTGATTTGCCATCCTGTTTCGATGACTCACGGAAGCATTCCAAAAGAACAACGCGAAAAACTTGGAATAACCGACGGTCTAGTGCGACTTTCCTGCGGAATAGAAGATACCGAAGATTTGATAAATGATGTTTTAAATGCACTGGATTATTAACTTACTATTATTTTCAGTAGAATATTATACATAGAATTTTCCGGCAGAATAAAACTATAAAAGCCCTTTCAATTAATTTACTTGAAAGGGCTTTACTTTATATTACCGATAGATTATTCAAATGATTTCAGTTCAGTATTATCACCTTTTGAATATCATTAAACATACCTGCATTTATCCTGCAAAAATATATCCCTGTCGGCAAGTCAAAATCAATAGAATATTCCCCTGCTTCCATATTTCCATCCATTACTATTTCTTTTAATGTTCCTGTATAATCATACAATTCTACACGTACATTGCCCGGTAAACCTACGCCGAAATTTACCCCATTTTCTTTGGTTGTAATGAAATAATTCTTCCCAGTGCTGCTCACAGTGCGGATTCTGCGTCCGCAAAACATACCCAGTTCCAGTGTATTGCCTTTGGAGGTTACTGTTTCACATGGCTCGATTGAGGCTGAATCTACAGTCAGTTTCACAACAAAATTCGTATCGGTAGTATAGGGTAGAAATGAATTAAAGTTTAGGGTAACTGTCCCGTTTTCACCTGTGCCCGTTAGTGTGAGTTGCCCGCTCTTTTCATTTACGGTTGCTGTAATTCCAGTGCTCATTTGAACAATTGAGCCAAACTTTACTATCAAATCATCATAATCAAGATGGACTTTCCATATCGGTACTCCGCTCGGCACGTTCAATACTGTTTGGAACTGCTGACCGGGGATAACGGTAACAACCGAAGGGCTTAGAGTGAATGAGTATTCATTGCGTGGGTTCATTGTGACAATTACCGTATCTTGACTCGTGCATCCGGTGCTGTTTGTTACTGTAAGTATGTACTGCGTTGTTTCATTTGGTGTTGCAATCGGGTTGGATATTGTTGGATTGTCCAATCCTGTTGGAGGTTGCCAAGTGTATATGTTGCCGTCTTGGGGTGATACCCCAAGCTGTGTTAGGTCACCCTTACAGGGTGATTGGTCGGGTCCGGCATCTGCAAGTGGTGGTTGGGCTATATCCACTGTTACGTATGCGGAATCAACGCAAAAGCCACTTGATATTACTACTTTGTACTCTGTCTTTGAATTTATTGTGCATAACGGGTTTGCAATGTTTGGATCATCCAATCCATCAATCGGTGACCACTTATAAGTAGTTCCACCACTCGCTGATAACCGTACACTCGTACCGGAACATACTGTTGTATCTTTCGATACTATCGCCTTAATATTCCCTACTGTTACAAGTACCGTATCCTTTGTGCTGCATCCGGTGCTGTTGGTTACTGTTAAGATGTATTCAGTTGTTACCGTTGGCGTGGCGTTCGGGTTTGATTTTCTCGGGTCGTCCAATCCTGTTACGGGTTGCCAACTATATGTATTGCCGACTTGGGGAGCTGCACCAAGCTGTAGTGTTTCACCCTTACAGGGTGTTTGGTCTGCTCCTGCGTTAGCTACTGGGTATGGGGTTACCGTTACTGTTACGGAGTCGAAATCTTCGCATGTGTTCCCGCTTGATACTCGTACTTTGTAGGTTGTGGTTATGTTTGGGGTTGCTATCGGGTTTGGGATGTTCGGGTTATCCAAGCCTGTGATAGGTGACCATTCGTAGTCGCTGCCGCCACTTGCTAAAAGTTGGGCACTTGAGCCGATGCACATTGCTGTATCGTTTGATACGTTGACAGATATGCTGCCAGCTGAAACGAGAACCGTATCTCGTGCAATGCATCCGTGTGAACTTGTTACGGTCAGGATATATTTGGTTGTGCCTTTTGCTGTAGGGGTAACAGTCGGATTCGATTTGGTGGCATTATCTAAATTTATGGTCGGTCGCCATAGATACGTGTTGCCCGCTTCAGCGGGTGCTCCGAGTTCGGCGGATACACCGAGGCAAACCGTTTTGTCTGTGCCTGCTTCGGCTTTGGGATTTGGAAAAATTTCTGCATACAGAAGTGTTGAATCTGTGCCGTTCACATTACTTACCTTTAGCCATACTCTGTTTGACCCTGATTGATTGAAAGTAACATATACTATACTGTCGGTACTTGTTGCAGGTGTGCCGTTTTCAAATTTCCACTCGCGTTTGGTGGGCTTCAGGGTACTGAGGTCGGTAAACTTCAATGTACTGCCTATACAACCGCTATCAGAAAAAGACTGGGCATGTGGAGGTGGGGGCGGGGGGGCATACACCAGGCAATTGGGTTTGGTCCAGGTAGTGGTTTATTGAATATATAATCCATAAAATTGGGTAACCCCTGTTGTGCATCAGCTTTAGGTAGAAAATTTATTGCATAAGCTTTATAATTAAAAGCCGGACTCTTTTTATTTGGTTCTTCAATAACATCAAGTGCGCCAAATTCATTAACAATATAAATCCTTCCATCCGGTCCCAATTGTATTACACCTATTCCTATATTTCTTTGTGTTGTCATTAATGAATTTCTAATTTCTGCAGGAGTTTGCAAACTGACATCGAATTGAAAGAGAAAAGATGAACCAAGGTTTTCAATATTGGTATGTCCTGTAACATAGAGTTTTGTATTATCAGGGGAAAATGCTACACCATTACATTCACGTATATTTTTCCCTAAACTTAAAGGGTTATAACCCCATACAGTACCTGTCTTTGGATTGAAATTAAATAATACTATCGCAGGTGTAGTAGTTGATGCAGCTATTATTGCTAGCTTTGTTCTGTCTGGTGAAATTTTCATAGAACCGAAATAGGAACGTGTATTAAATATACCATACTCTCCAGCTTCCGGACCATAATCTGATATAACAGGTATCGGATTTACTCCTTCTGTCGTAACGTGAAATGAATAAATCTCACTTTTTCTTTGGTGACATGTAACCACCCAAAACCCTGTACCGGAACAGTCAAGCGTTGCAGTCATCTTTTCAGGAATACTATCAATAAGGGGAATGTTTTTTTGGATAACTTCACCGTCTGGATTTTCAAGACTGGCAACAGTATAATGAAGTTTTATCGTTTTAATTCTGTTGTTCACAGGTGATAAATCAGGGGCAGTAAAAATGTAGAATAATTTATCATTACCGGGATTAGGAACTATTACCACTCCTTGACAAGATGACGTTCCGCTCAATAATCCTGTACCATTTTTCATAACTTCGTGCTTACGGTTCCAAACTGTTTCGCCGTCAGTATAAAACTGTAAATCACCGGTCATTTTAGCTGAAATG
>CALMMI010000234.1 GCA_937868245.1 uncultured Ignavibacteria bacterium
CAAATGCCGGAGCAAGCCTTAGCCCGTGCAAACGAAGAGCTTGATAAACTCAAGAAAACACCGTCGATGTCGCCTGAATTTAGTGTTATCCGTTCCTATATTGATACATTGACTTCTCTTCCGTGGTCAGTTAAGACTGATGATAATATCCGTATTCAGCACGTTCACTCAATATTGAACGAAGATCATTATGACCTTGAAAAACCTAAGGAACGTATTTTGGAATACATCTCCGTTCTGAATATTGTAGGTACATTACGCGGACAGATTTTATGTTTTGTAGGACCTCCGGGAGTTGGTAAAACTTCGCTCGGTAAGTCAATTGTCCGTGCTTTAGGACGTAAATTCATTAGAATTTCACTTGGCGGCGTTCGTGACGAAGCTGAAATTCGCGGGCATCGCAGAACATACATAGGTTCAATGCCGGGTAAAATTATTGCATCAATGAAAAAAGCAGGTTCAATAAACCCTGTGATTTTATTGGATGAAGTTGATAAAATGTCGATGGATTTCAGAGGTGACCCATCGTCGGCACTTTTGGAAGTTCTGGACCCTGAGCAAAACTCAACATTTAACGATCATTATCTTGAAGTTGACTACGACCTGTCGAATGTGCTGTTTATAACTACGGCAAATGTAAAATACGATATTCCCGCTCCACTTCTTGACCGTATGGAAGTGATTGATATTACAAGCTATTTGGATCATGATAAGCTGGAAATTGCTAAACATCATATTATTCCGAAGTTAATCCGTGAATTTGGACTCGATAGCGTAAACATTACATTTACAGATGCTGCAATAATGAAGCTCATCCGCGAATACACGCGTGAAGCGGGTGTAAGGAATATTGAACGCGAAATAGGTTCAATTCTCCGTAAAGTTGCAAAAGAGCTTGTAATGGAATTCGAAACAAAGGAAAATGCAAAATCGGCTAAAAAAGCGGCTTCCAAAGTTGAGAGCGGAACTGTTGATATGGAAAATGGAGCAGTTATTGCTGAAAATGGAACAATATCTGCGCTTTTCAAATTACCTAAAAAGAAGTCTGTTATAATCGATGAAGACAAAGTGGTTAAATTTCTCAAAAATCCTAAATTCAGAGAGAAAAAGGATGAGTTGAGCGATAAAATTGGTGTTGCAACAGGGTTAGCTTGGACGAGCATGGGCGGTGACACACTACCGGTTGAGGTTACAATCATGCCCGGAGCTGAAAAACTTACTCTTACAGGGAAACTTGGAGATGTAATGAAAGAATCTGCAACTGCAGCATTATCGTATGTACGTTCAAATTGGTATGCTTTGGGTATTCCTGAGAACTTTGCAGTAGGGAAGGAAATTCATATTCATGCACCCGAAGGTGCAATACCTAAGGATGGACCTTCTGCCGGTATTACTATGTCGCTTGCACTTATTTCTGCCGCCGGTTCAAAACCATTGCGCGGAGACTTGGCAATGACAGGCGAAATAACCTTACGTGGTAACATTCTTCCTATCGGTGGTTTGAACGAAAAACTACTTGCTGCCAAGAGAAAAGGAATCACAACTGTTCTTATTCCAAAGGATAATTTGCAGGATATTTCTGAAATTAATCCAATAATTACGAATGGTCTGCAAATTGTGCCGATAGGACATCTTACAGAAGCATTGCCGTATGCGTTCAGGACGGAAGTGGTAACAGTAAAGGAGTAAATATCTAATTTTACTTTTGATTTTTTAGAGATTTTTTTTTAATAAATCAAAGAGCTGTTTAGAAGTGAAAGCAACAATACAAAACATAATGTTTTGTATTGTTGCTTTTTTTTTGTTGGATTTAAAATATATAATTGCTAAGTTGTTTAAATATATACACGAGTAAATTCATTTTTCCATTACTCAACATAATTAATACCAACATGAAAATCTTATTACACCTTGGGTCACTTTGCCTACTCTTTTGCATAACTGTATATTCTGCAAGTTCTCAACTCAATACTGATGCATATTTCAAGTATTTGGAAGAGCATAAGAATATGAAGGTACAGGATTTACTCTTGGAGTATCCTGCCGGGGTTTTTGCATCAGGAGCTCCTGCCGACCTTGCAAATACAGATTTCTTTAGTTCAATTGACAGCAAGTTTAAATTTACTGAATACGAAAAGAGTATTGCAAGATCTAATAGCTTTATGGTAACCGAGCGGCTAAGTTACCCCACCTATGCAGTTGCGTTCTCAGACGCATATACAAAAGATTTACCACTGTATATCTCTTCTGATGCCATTCTTCATGCTCTGCATCGCTCGTATGATAATATGCTTGCTCATATAGAAACGTACTCATTAGAACCTGAACTTTTTAAAGCACTTATAGCAATGAAAAGTTCATTGAAATCATATCCTGTTTCAAACGATACATTGGTACAGAAAGCTCGAAATGACGCTGATATTTATTTAACAGTCGCTCTGCAATTGATTAGTATAGACGATTATTATAAAAATTCAAATTATTCCACCGAAGCTACATTTTTGGATAATAAAGTACATATAGATATAATTATTCAACTTATAAAGGGTGAAAGTCTTTCAAGTTATCCACTGTTTGGATCTACAAATAGAGTAATAGATTTTAGTCAGATGAAACCACGCGGTCATTATGTACAACAAAGTATAACAGGCTATTTTAAAGCAATGATGTGGCTCGGGCGTACAGAGATATTTATAACGAAACCAAAATCTGACGCACCACCCACAGATGAAGATATTAAACGGCAATGTATGCTATCCGTAATTCTTGCAAATCTTGCAAACAATTCAGAAGCAAAACAAAAACTTGCAACAATTGATAATCTAATAACCAAATTTGTTGGCGAGCAGGACAATCTGTCTTTAACAAAACTTACGTCTGTGATTTCGAAACTTGGTGTAAGTTCTCCTGAGCAACTTCTGAAAGATGAAGTACTTAAAAGTTTTCAAGAAGAAGCCCTAAAACAGGGAGCAGAACAGAAAATACTTTCGCAAGTACTTTGGGCAGACCCTTTCAACAAAGAACCAATTACTCCGGGAGCTGCGTTTATGCTCATGGGGCAACGATTTATCTTTGATTCGTATATTCTCGGTAATCTTGTTTACGACAAAGTTCTCACGAGATTAATGCCTAAGCCCCTTGATGTTATGTTTACACTTGGTAATGATGCAGCAATTCAGATTCTAAAACCTGAAATAGAACAGTATGATTATGCTAAAAATCTTGCAGGACTTCGATACCTGACCAATACTTTTCCAAAAGATTTTTGGGAATCTTCCCTTTACTCAACATGGCTATCCGGTATTCGTTCTCTTAATCCGCCGCTGGATAGAAAAAACCTTCCACGGTTTATGCAAACAAGTGCATGGTGGCAAAAATCACTGAATACCCA
>CALMMI010000235.1 GCA_937868245.1 uncultured Ignavibacteria bacterium
CTTATGAGAGATTTTGCACCACTATTTATACAAAAAATGGTATCAGAATGGATAGGAACTAAAAAACTAGAAGTTGTTTTAGCGCAAGAATTGGAGAGACAATTTAGTGAAGATAATACAAATCATTTAAAATTATTTTTAGCATTATTTTTGTATACTGATATTGAAGGGACAAACTGGGAGAAATACTTAAAAAGATATATAAATATAAATACTTATCCTTACCTTCAGAGTTCAATATATATCCAGTTAACGTATCTATATATTTTTCGCTCAAAAACACGTCAGTCAGATCTTTTATTCCAGAATTTAATGGCAGATCTAATTATGAAATCCAGTAGACAACATAAGTATTCCAAAACAAAAATCATTGAAGAGATAGAAAAGAATTTTAAAAAAGACAAACAAAATATTGACAATCAGTTTTCATTTGATTTTTATAATACTTAATGATTAGCAAATATGCGGCGGCGGTTATGGCATCCATTGGGAGCAGCTTGATGAGGATATTAGTATTCACGCTATCCTTGCAGGGCTGAAAAGCGGTGAATGAGAGGCATCATTTGAGAAGTGGCTTACAGGACATAAATAGTTCTTTAAATCCTTGGAGGTTTTCGAAAACCTCCAAGGTTTGTGTGAGCATAATTATACTATACATTTTAGACAATAAAGATTACCCCATGCCCCAAGACATCCGCTGGAAACAACGTTTCGCAAACTACGAAAAAGCATTAAACCTGCTCAAGGAAGCTGTTGAAACATACAATGCCGACTCCCTCGAAATTATCAAGGAAGGCACTATACAACGCTTTGAGTTTACCCACGAGCTTGCATGGAATGTAATGAAGGATTATTTGGTTGAGGAGGGTCACCAAAATATTACCGGCTCAAAATCAGCAACTCGTCAGGCGTTTTCCGTTAATTTGATTGAGAACGGACAAGTATGGATGGATATGATTGAAAGCAGAAACACTACTGTTCATGCTTATGATCTGACTATATTGGAAGAGGAATATAATAAGATTGTGAATCTGTATTTCCCGTTGTTGATGGACTTTTATTCAAAAATGAAAACCTTCCTATGAATTTCGGCTTGAAACAAGAAACAATCGAAAAAATTAATTCAGTCTTTGCTAAATATCACGAGGTAGAGGAGGTTATCATTTACGGTTCGCGCGCTAAAGGAAATTACCGTAATGGGTCGGATATTGATATTACCCTCAAAGGTGAGCAGCTTACCTCGCAAATATTATCAAGAATCAGCAGTGATATTGACGATTTAAATACTCCCTATATGTTTGATATTTCTATTTTTCATAAATTGCATTCTCCAGATTTTATAGAGCATATTATGAGAGTTGGGCAGATTTTTTATAAGAAAGTGGACGCTGTTTCGTGAGTAAATTCATAAATATTTTGAACCTACTTTACTGAGGGAAAATGATAGAACCTATAGACTCCATCCCAACATACGGCACTCCCCCAACCGACTTCCCCATCACTCACCGTAAAGCCGTTTACGCAATAATCTGCGCCGATGGTAAAATAGCAGCTGTGCAGACTCCGCGCGGATACTTCCTCCCCGGCGGAGGGATTGATCCTAATGAAACCGACGTACAGGCATTGGAACGGGAGCTCATCGAGGAACTTGGCTGGAGTATCTCTATTCTCAATTGCATTGATTCTGCTTACCAGTATCATTACTCCGAAGTTCAAGATAAGTATTTCCTTACTTTTGCCAGATTTTACCGAGCCGCCTACGTCGCTATTACCTCTATTCCTACCGAACCCGATCATACATTGGTGTGGCTTACACCTCAAGAAGCCCAATCCCAATTACGGTTTGAATACATGCAACTCGCTGTACAGAAATGTTTGTCCGAATAGATTAAAATTTTGTAATGAATTGAAACAATAGACATCATCAATTTCGTCTTCATCTGAAAATTTGAAGTTTGTTTAGTGTTCTGATTTCTTACAAACACGAAAACAACAGTAAAAGTTGTTGGGAATAGCACCAATATTACTTATAAGCATTTTGTTCTTTAAGACTTATAAGGATATGCAATTCTGATGTATTGTTGTTTGCTTACAGTAATTTACTTTTTTGATTACTTGATTGAGAAGATTTTTCTCAAAGACGACCACTTCTGAAGAACAGATAAATATACAGTGGTACGTTCTAATTTATTTAAGAGCTTACTTATTTAATTTTCTACATTCCCATAGGAGTACATACAATGGAAACTTATACCGAACCTTCTCTTACTTTCGGAGAACCTGTTGAAGGAGTTGATTATGAGAAACGCAGATCTGCGTTTGCGATTATCGTTAATGATGGAAAAATAGCAGTCGTCCATACTCCCTCCGGATACTCTCTACCCGGCGGTAAGATTGAAGGCGGCGAGACGGACAAACAAGCATTAATCCGTGAAATTGACGAAGAGCTGGGATGGACGGTAGCGATTACCGATTTTCTCTACACAGTTGATCAGTACCATTACTCTGAGGATGAAGACAAATATTACTTAACTACCGGGAAGTTTTTCGAAGCAAAGTATTTTGCAACCACGGCAGTGCCAATCGAAGAAGATCATACGTATGCCTGGCTTACCTTGAATAAGGCAGAAGCAGAACTGGCACCGGAATATTTGCGGTGGGCAGTGCAGCAATACCGTATGAGCAATGAGTTAACAATCTAAAAGCTGATCCAATCGAAACCTGACCGTGTGAACAGAATAATGTTTATGCAGTCAGGTTTTATTTTTTTAGCAACTCTTATACCCAAACACGTTACAGTAATGATAATGAGTTAGGGTATTTCCTTATCTATACAATTTCATCCATTCAGTATCTATTGTAAGGATTTTCAATTTCTTGTGATATATTGCGGATCGCTGTGTTATTACCGATAGATTAAACAACTCAAGCGTCTTCAAAAAATTATAATTTATAAGAAAATCTTTTTTCATGGAATCTGAGCAAAAAGCAAAGTCGGGATACTTTTGGCTATTCCCCGTTCTTAAAGTTCTTACTGGGATAATTTCAGTTCTTTGGTGCGGTTATGAGTATTATATTTTCTGGCAATATGATAAAGCTATTGAAAAAGCAAATGGTTATATAGCAAAGAAGGACTATGGTTCTGCACTTAAAGAATGTGATATTGCTCTTGGTTACGACGATGATGATCCTGCTGCAATTCTGACAAAAGCACAAGTTCTTTCGAATATGAACAGGTATCCTGATGCCCTGCAACTCGTCCAACCCCTTACCACTCAAAGTAAAGTAACAGCTCATACTTTATATGATGCCGCTGTTTATGCCTATTATTCGGATTCCACCCAAACCGCTCATTCTTTTATTCTGCGTTCACTCCAAATCGAAAATTCAGACGCAGCTTCCTGGTATCTTGCCGGAGATATTTTCTCACAACTTACAAACTATGATTCTGCAATTGTTTCGTATAGAAATGCACTTAGATATAAAATCGGGAAACCGAGCAATGTTTATGTAGCCCTTGCCAATTCATTTGA
>CALMMI010000236.1 GCA_937868245.1 uncultured Ignavibacteria bacterium
TACATTATTTAAGTTACAACGCAGTAAACATCATCAAACATCAATCTAACTATATTGTTAACAGTCTGTCATGCTGAACTTGATTCAGCATCTTCGTTTGAACTACAAATTTTGAACTACATAATTTATGCATCGCCCTTATTATATCAAAAATATACAACTTAGTGTTAATTATATAATATGGTAGTTCAAATAAAAGAATTTCTTTGAAACATGAAACTCTATTATGTATATATAATTTCTAACAGAAATCTATCTCCGCTTTATGTTGGAGTAACAAATAACCTAGAAAAACGTATTTGGGAACATAAAAATAAAATTCATACTGAATCTTTTTCTGCAAAATACAATTTAGATAAATTATTGTATTGGGAGCAAATACAAAGTATTCAATCCGCAATTGCCCGAGAAAAGCAGTTAAAGAATTGGCATAAACAATGGAAAATGGATCTCATTAGAACAAAAAATCGCAGATTTATTGATTTAGCACTTTTCCCTGCTTATGAAGATCCTGAACTATAGATTCAGGATAATAACCAATAGATAATCTTGTCCTCTACTGAAGAAATTGACTATAAAGTATTAGTGCTTTGTAAATAAGTATCCAAATTCGTAATGATATCCTTTACTTTGCTAAGAAGTAAGTTTTTTTGCTGAGCTTTATTCAGATTTTTAACAAATTTTTTCTTAGTAATCTCTTGAACTTGCACACAGAAATTTGCTTTACCAAACAGCATCGGAGACCCTGAATCGAGTTCAGGGTGACATGTATAATCATTTGTTCCAGAGCGATAGACATTTTTTTTCTCTTTAAATTGTTTAGTTTGGCATCTTTGCAACTATAACAAACGCTCATTAACCTTTCTTTAATCTCATATCCAATATCCTATGAATGATGTATTTTTAGTAAATCCTCTCCGTACTCCTGTCGGTAAATATGGCGGTCAATTAAGCAGAGTCCGTCCGGATGACCTTGCTGCGCTTGTTCTTAAAGAAGTTGTATCGCGAATTAACCTCCCACCTGAAACTATTGATGATGTCATTCTGGGCTGTGCAAATCAAGCCGGTGAAGATAACCGTAATATTGCACGGATGGCTGCCCTTCTTGCAGGATTTCCGCAGTCTGTACCCGGAGTAACTGTAAACAGGCTGTGTGCATCTTCTTTGGAGGCAATTATTCAGGGTGCACGGGCTATTCGGAGCGGTGAGGCTGATATTATCCTTGCAGGAGGTGTGGAATCAATGTCGCGTGCTCCATATTCTGTACCCAAGAATGCTACGGGTTCGCCGATGTTCGGGAATCTAGTTGCCTACGATACGGCTCTCGGTTGGAGGTATCCAAATCCAAAAATGGAAAAAATGTTCCCGCTTGAAGTGATGGGTGAAACTGCAGAAAACATAGCCGAACAATGGAGTATTTCCCGTGAAGACCAGGACATGTTTGCGCTTCAATCGCACAAAAAAGCAACTGATGCTATATCAGCAGGAATATTCGATTCAGAAATTATCCCGGTTGTTATTCCAGATAAAAAAGGTGATATAATTATTTCAAAAGATGAATCACCGAGAGCAGACACCACAATGGAAAAACTCGCCAAGCTCTCCCCTGCATTCAGAAAAGGCGGTACTGTTACCGCAGGGAATTCTTCAAGCTTGAATGACGGTGCTGCTGCTGTTCTTTTAGCAAGTGCAAAAGCGGTGAAAGAACATAACCTTTCCCCGATAGCGCGCTACGTTTCGTCCGGCGCAGCCGGGGTTAATCCTCGTATCATGGGAATAGGCCCTGTTTTTGCAACGGAAATCGCTCTGCGTCACGCTGGATTAAAAATTTCTGACATCGGACTCACGGAGCTGAACGAGGCGTTTGCCGCCCAGTCGCTTGCATGTATCAGAGAACTTGGGTTAGACCCGTCAACAGTAAATATCTCCGGAGGTGCAATCGCACTTGGACACCCGTTAGGAATGAGCGGCGGAAGAATTACAGGAACACTAACCCGCGCCCTCCAAAGAACGAACACTCAATACGGACTTGCTACATTGTGTATCGGGGTTGGTCAGGGTTTGGCTGCAATTTTTGAGCGGGCGTAGAAACTAATGCTGATTCAATGTTTACTAATTGCATAATAATCAAACACGGCGATAGGGCAATGCACTGTCGCTGTAATTATTAAAAACATTCTTGTTTTTAGGTGAGGTCGGTTGTTTATCGCCATTCAGAATTTGTTATAAAATCAATTATGAGTCAGGTCGGTTGCTACAACCGACCTTCCTGCTAAACGCTATACGGAAAGTCAGTTGTAGCAACTGACTTGACTTTGGTTGTTTTTTATTTTATAACATATCAATGCACAGCGGTAAACAACCAACCTTCCTGCTAAACATTCATAAGGAGAACAATAAAAGAACCGAACGCGGAGACTGGGCAATGCCCTGTCTCTACAATTATTAATAACATTCTTCTTTTCTTGATACTTCTAAAACCGTAGCTTCCTGCGCTTATAACTGAAATTCTTTTCTACAATCTGCATTTCACCTGCAAAGTCATGAAAGAGTCGCCAGTAAATACTTTCTCTTTCAATGTCGTTCCAAAAGTGTACACTTTCCAAGCATCGTACAGCGTAATATCCAAACATGTAATGAGCTACATCTTTTCGAATCAGCCCTGAGTTTGAAAGCAAAGCAACTTCTTCGAGTAACCCCAAGAAATCACGTTTATCCTGAGGCGGTACATCCCTAAGTAGTTTGTCGTCATCCACGAGAAGTGAGCAAATTTGATAAAAAGCCGGATTTTCCTTCAACCGTCTGCGCAGTGTGACAAATTGCTCCACACGCTTTTGTGCTC
This sequence comes from uncultured Ignavibacteria bacterium, assembly GCA_937868245.1. Classification (GTDB taxonomy): domain Bacteria; phylum Bacteroidota; class Ignavibacteria; order Kapaibacteriales; family UBA961; genus JADJXV01. The sequence goes on from CALMMI010000236.1 coordinate 2,843, forward strand.
CTTGTCTGGTATATTCCAATATACCATTTGCAAAAGAGAAAAGTGCAATAATCGACCCTAATATAATAGCTATATCTTTTAACACATTGATACCCATATAACGCTAACTTTCATAATCAGTAAACACAAAATCTTTACTCCATAGATTATTTCTACGCAGTAATAGTAACGTATAACCACCTGAGTAATTTTTTTGTTGTAACATGATTGCTACTCTTCATTTGTTTTAAGCTAAATAATTACATGTGTTTGCCCAGCAATTTACAATGAATGTCGCATCAATTACCACCCTATTCTAACATCAAATTTTGCAATCAACATTTAGGATTCAAAATAAATTCACAACACAATGCACCTCAGTTTCCGAAATTCTTGCCATTGTCGAGTAAAAGACGTAATTTGTGCTTAATTAAACAAAATCATATTGAAATCGTCCCTTTATCCATGGAAGCTGTAGCTGACTTACACTCGCATACTCTCCGTTCGGACGGGGTTCTTTTGCCAGAAGAACTCCTCAAAAAAGCATCTGAACTTGGGCTAACAGCTCTTAGTATTACCGACCACGACACAATGGACGGTTATATCGAAGCTGAACCACTTGCCGCGAAGTATAATATTGAACTCATACCAGGTATTGAAATCAGTTGTTATGAAAACGACAGGGATTATCATGTCCTGGGTTATTTTGTAGATCCTGATAACAAGGTTTTCCAGCAGCATTTGGATATATTCCGACGTGAACGTGAAAAACGTGCAGAGAGAATAGTTAAACGTCTTCAAGGAATGGATTTACCAGTCCTGTTTGATGATGTTCTCATTAAAGCCGGAAGTGCAACTATCGGGCGCCCTCACGTAGCAGCCGTAATGGTTGATGCCGGTGTTACCGATACTATGAAAAAAGCATTTGACCGCTATTTGGGTAATGGTCGTTCCGCCTATGAACCAAAACCAAACTTCCCTGTTGCAAAGGGAATCGAACTTATCAATAATGCAGGCGGTGTTGCTGTACTTGCTCATCCGGGAAGAGATTTGCCTGCCCATATTTTGATGTCCATAATCCAAAGTGGTATAGATGGCATAGAAGTTGTGCATCCATCACATCAACCTGAATTACAGCGTCACTACCGGGAAATAGCAGCTCTCTATTGTTTGATTGAAACAGGAGGTTCGGATTTTCACGGTAATCGAGACTACGACCATGTTAATTTTGGTAAGGTAACTATCCCCTATTCGCTTGTAGAGGCAATGAAATATCATATTCACAAGTAAATTACTTTCGTTTATCAATATAATTTCAGAGGCATTATGAAAAAAACATTTGTTGTGGTCGGTTTGCTTTTCGCTTTTATTCTTGCAGGAAATACAACTGCGTTTTCACAAAAAAATAAAGAATCCGATGCAAAAGAAGCAAAACAACAAGATATTTTACGCTTACTTTCACTAAACGGAACAACTGCTTTCGGGGTAAGAGTGTTCGACGAACAAATAAACGCAATCAAAAGTACATATCCAGAATTGTCAGAAGAATTCTGGACAAAAATAATGAAGGATATTTCGCCTTTGAACATGTCGATTAAAGCAATCCCTGCATACGACAAACGATATTCTGTTGCTGAGATAAAAGAGCTTATTAAGTTTTTCGAAAGCCCAATAGGAAAAAAATACGCATCAAACGGTGGTGATATTAATGCAGAAGTAATGAGTGCATGGAAAAATTGGGGCGCTGAGTTTGCAAAAACCATCGGTGAGAGATTGAAAGAACTATCTAAAAACAAGAAAAAATAAGTAAGGAATTATTCATGCCTACAATTATTGAAGGAACTTTTACTGCATCAGGTCAGCATTTTGCAATTGTGGTTGCCAGATGGAATTATTTTGTAGTGGAAAAATTAGTTGATGGAGCAATAGACTGCTTTAAACGTCATGGTG
>CALMMI010000237.1 GCA_937868245.1 uncultured Ignavibacteria bacterium
AACTTACTAAATTTAAGACGATGTTTTTATAAAAAAACTAAGTTTAAACGACTTCGTATTCTAAAACTTCGGAATTCCATTATTTGGTAAGCTCAGATTTTGATTTTGTTTCTACTTTCGATTTCCTATTTTCTGCCAATTGCTCATCAATAAGAACAGCTTGAAAAATGTATGATTTTATCAAATCAACGTCAATTTCTTGTATTGACTTAAAATCCCGCCAGTATATTTGTTTTCGGTCGCCTTTATCGAGATATTGAGATTCATCATCCATTAAATAACCTTTTGCAAACCCGAAACGTACTCCATCGTATGTTTTCTTCTTACCCCACAAAACAGAAGCGGGCCAGATAAAACAAATATTTCTATGAATTGTATAATAGGGGACATTAAACGATAACTTTTCCTTTGCATGGGGAATACAATCAAACACAATACAGCGTAAAAATTGAACGAGATTGTATTCATCTTCAGGAAGAAATTCAAAGAAATCCTCGATTGATCTGAAAGAAACGTTCTGCATCTTACTTTTAGACATTTGATTCATTGGAAGTTGCAAGTATTAATATTTCTGATAGTATATAAAGATTTGTTTCTTAAATCTGCGCTTTATTCCTGAATCACAAGTTTACCTGTGAAAACAAGAGAATTACTATATTTTAGTCGATACATATACAATCCTGCCGGAAGGTTCGACGTAATTTCTGTTTTTGAATCTATTAATTCACTCGAGAAAATTTTGGTACCGATAACTGAAAATATTTCAATTTCTTCGGGTCTAAAATTACCTTGTCCCGGTGTATGTTCAATAATGAATTTACCGTTAGAAGGATTGGGGTACATCCTAAAACCCTGTTCATCCTCAGATTCAGAAACAGAGGTTGTTGTAATTGTAAGATTCAAGGTGATGGTACTGTCGCATCCATCATAATTTTTTAGAACTTGAGTGTATTTTCAAGATTGAGCATAGGTCTGTCCGTTTAATGTATATGAATCTGCAGCAGACATTGTGATAGTTGCCGAAGAGGATGGTTTTACCGAAACTATTCCTGAATCGATTCCTGAACAACCGTTGCTGTCAACAACTGAATAATAAACAGTAAAATCACCTGCCCCAGATATCGAAGGATTAAAAACTCCATTTATCACACCTTTACCGGTATAAATACCTCCTGTAGGTTTCCCATTTGTTAGGAGAAAGGGTGGTGTGTTTATGCAGAATGTTGTTTGTGTCGTTTTATCGAAACGTACAATAGACTTTGGTACTACTATCAGTAAAATTGAGTCTGAGTTTGAACAACCGTAAAGATCGGAATAGGAATAGGTAATCTTAAAATCGCCGATTCCTGAAACTTTCGGGTCGAACACTCCGTCCTTTACACCTATACCTGAATATACTCCACCTTGAGGAGTTCCACCGAATAATGATAATGGCATGGATTCAGTACATATCGTATTTTTAGATTGAGAGTTGAAAACTACTGATGGTTTTTGAATTACTGAGAATACACATGAATCGGAATTTGTACATCCGTTTTCATTTGTATATGAATAGGTTACTGTAAAATCACCAACCCCTGTAACTGATGGGTCGAACACGCCATTCTTTACACCAAATCCTGAATAAACCCCACCTAATGGATTACCACCATGTATCACAAAAGGCGCTGAATATTCACATTGTTTACTCTGATACGTAGAATTAAATGTTACGCTAGGTAGTTTATTGACGGTAACGGGCAGTATAAATGGCAAACCGTCTCCATAACTATTACTTCCCACTACGCTTACCGTACCTGAAACTGATGATTTACCATAGTTGATATTTATAGTATTCGTAGCATTCGTTATTACTGAATCGTTCGGTAGTTTCCACGTGTAGGAAACTGCATTTGTAATCAGAGGTACTGAATATTGAAATGTCCCTTCACCCTGACATACAACGGTTGCTCCCGTAATTGTACTTGCCGGTGCTGGTAAGTTATCGGTAATTGTTTTTAGAAGTATGCCCGTTATTGCTCCATCTATTGCCGATGGGTTTGAATTGCTTAATCCGCAAACTGTAACTTTCATGACCGGGTCGTAGAAGATTCTGCTGTTATATCCCGTATTTGTTCCCCCATGAGTCCACTCTGTTCTAACAAAAAGCTGTGTTGTCATTAACCCGAAACCATAGTTACCTGGACTTAGAAAAGTTGTTATTTCTTTAAAGGAATTTGCACTAACCACCTGACCGTTCATAAGAGCCTGATACCAACGCGCCATATCTGATGCAGTTGAATACATCGAACCCGCGCAATCTCCTAATGTATTAAGGGCTATCCTTAATGTGTCATAAAAATCCACACCATTTTCCCAGGGATGTGCAATTACAAAAGAATCACTCCATTCTCTTCCATCAAAAAAAGTGCTGTTCAATTTTAGTGGAGTTATGATGCTGTCCCGAATAATTTTAGAAATATGGACACCAGTTGCCTTTTCAGCCATCATACCTGCCAGGATGTAATTTGTATTTGAATATCCAAAACTTGTTCCCGGATTGAAGAGTTTAGGACCAACCCAAGCCATAACTTCAGCAGTTGTGAACGAATGCCCCGGATGTGCAGAGATATATGCCATCGAGGCTGTCGTGAACACATCGGCAACTCCGCTTGTATGATTCAGGAGTTGCCGTAGTGTAATTGAGGAATCTACATTTGCATATTTTGGAAGCCATTTACGGAGTTGGTCGTTCAAACTCAGGATATTTCCTTCTACAAGTTTTAAGATTGCAACCGCTGTGAAGAGTTTCGTATTACTTGCAAGACCGAACTGCATATTTGTTGTAATCGGATTACCTGCATGTGATAATCCACTTGCACCTTTCCAAATACCTTGTCCCGGGTAGTAAACACTTGCAGATACACCTTTGGTATTCGTAAATGTAACAACCTGTGTATCCAAAGTCTCTTGTAATTTTGCAGCTAATTTTGCATTAAACGGC
>CALMMI010000238.1 GCA_937868245.1 uncultured Ignavibacteria bacterium
CGGTCGTGTAAATATCGACCCAATCATATCCTTATAGGTTGAACCTGAGGCATATTCATCTTTGGCAATCTTCGAATTCTGATGTAAACCGTCCAAGAGAAATTCCATAGCGGCAGCAGTTTCATATTCACTGTTGCTTTCCGGTTGAATGTACTTTACGGCAAGTTCCTTCAAGCCGGGAACACTGTTCAGTTCTTTGAAATAACTGTCGAAATTCATTGTGTCGTTGAGGGTAACGCTATTTCCTTGTTCAAAATACCTGATAATGTCTTGATAGACATCTGTATTCTTTTGTTTCTGTTCATTACGTTTCGACCTTGCAAGGGGATCAGGGAAATAGAGCGCAAACACTTCCCGAACTGCTTTTCCAATCAAAGCACGAGCCACTTTGAACGCACCTTCCTGCTCACCCTCGAACACTAATTCCACCTTGCCCGTTATGCCAGTGACAGATTGAGTAAGGTCAACCATACGAGGTGCAATATATTTTTCACCAAGTACCAAAGAACGACGCTCTGCATTTGATACAAGAGCCTCCATTACCGATATGGTAAGGCGGGCGGATACGCCCGAAGTCTGGTCGATAAATTCACTCCCGCGAGCTATAAACGCAATACTTTCAACTATTTGACGAAAATAATGGGGGATTATTGTAGATGAGTGATCGCGCTGAACCCACGCTTCTTGCGATGTAATATGAATACCATCTTCAAGTGAACGCGGATAATGAGTAAGAATTTGAGAACCGATACGGTCTTTTAGCGGAGTAATGATACTTCCCCTGTGCGTGTAATCTTCGGGATTGGCAGTAAATACCAAACAAATATCCAAGGGGATACGTACATTAAATCCGCGGATTTGAATGTCGCGCTCCTGTAACAGGTTGAAAAGTCCTACCTGGATACGCGGCTGCAAATCTGGTAATTCGTTAACAACAAAAATTCCACGGTTCGTCCGGGGGATAATTCCAAAGTGAATTGCGCCTTCGTGTGAATAATGAAGCCTTTGTGTGGCTGCCTTGATAGGGTCAATGTCGCCAATTAAATCTGCAATAGTTACGTCAGGAGTAGCAAGTTTTTCACCATACCGTTCAGAGCGGTGTACCCAGTCGATAGGGGTGGCATCACCGTGCATTGCCAGCAAATCCGTTGCGTACTTCGAGATTGGTGCAAGCGGACTGTCGTGAAGCTCCGATCCTTTGACTATCGGAGTATATTCATCCAGTAATTCAACCAGCAAACGGGCAATGCGTGTTTTTGCCTGACCTCGCAACCCCAATAACAGAATATCATGTTTGGCAAGAATGGCATTGACAATTTGCGGGATAACGGTATCTTCAAATCCTATTATACCAGGGAATAAAGTTTCGCCACTTCGTAATTTAACTATCAGATTACGACGCATTTCTTCCTTAACAGGTAGCAGTTCGTAACCCGATTCCTTCAATTGTCCGAATGTTTGAATATGATGTTTCATAGTAAAAAGTAGAATTGTACGTAACGTAAAGAAAGTATGTGGTATTCAATAACACGAGTGGTTATTTATAATGAAACAGAGAATCGAAGAAATTATTTTAGTGGGCACTGCCCAAAGGGCAAAAAAAATCACCATATCTACAAAGGATATGGTGATACATCAAATTTTAAGTTCTTGTAATTATATACGTAAGCAATGTAAGCAGATTGTACCTGCCTAAAATTTTGGACGTGTAGAATAAACTATGGAAATTTTGGGTCTTTTTGCAGTGTCAGCTGCATTAGAACCGAAAAATACCAATTTATCCATACGGTTTTGGTAATTGCTGCTCTGAACCTGAATCCTAAGAGTGCCTTTTCCTGTTCTGCGAACCATCGCTTCAATTGCAGAGTTAAGCGACGAGAAAAAATACTCATTGGTAAAATTACCATTACCATCTTTGAGGCGTGAAGCGTAATAAGGGCGAACAAGATTATCTGAAGTTGAGTCCACGAAGGTTGCATAAACAATCGAGTCAATTCCTGTAGTGCCTGTAAAGCATTTGGACGGGTCGAGGGTAAGGGTAAGTCCTGCAAGATGAAATGCGACCCCTTTTGGAATTGAACTTACATCAAGCTCTATATTCGAGTTTAGAGCCGCTGCGCCTTGAATTGTAATGGAACTGTCCTGAGGTACAGTTGTTTTGACGTATGATCCGTCGTATGTAGAAACCAACGTTATCGTTGAATCGGTAGTATTCTCACGGTGATAGGTAACTAAAATGGTTGCAAATCTGGATGAATCCATTGCTCCCACTGAACCGGATGCAAATCTTCTTATTACATTGGAATTGATATCCGGGACAAAAGCGATACCGTAATTAAGAGTATCATTTGCGTTTCCATATTGTTTGCGAAGGTTAAACCATTCGATAATTTGGTCGCGGTCGAAGTCAAGCGAAATTACCGAGGCTGAATCTTGAAGAGGAATATTACCGCTATACGATGCAAGCGTCTTGCTCTTATCGATATAGTCGTCGGTAATTGTGTCGGGAGTTGCAGTGGTTGACCATACTTTTACAACTTTGAATACCTTAAAAGACAGTTGATTGCCAGTAGTATCGCCAAATGCATAATATGGAGTGGATGGGGTTATCAACATTTTGGCGGAAACAAAATTCTCTTTTGTGATAACGGGGGCTGAATCGGGAACAGCTAACCGGGATAAAGAACTTGCTTCCGTTGTACCGCTTTTTCCAATGAAAACATAGCCTGACCCTGAAAGGGAAATACGATTGATAACAGGATAGGTGGCATTAATAAAAGGCATGGAATCCGTCGAGTTGACAGAGGTAAGTTGCAGAGTGTCACCGATAAGGTTGTTTCCAACAACACTAAGTTTATCATTACAGCCGGATGAAGCCAGTGCGCCAATAGCGAGCACTATTCCAACAAGCCAATTGAAAAAATATCGATTTTGGAATATGCGAACTACCATACAAATAGAATTGAAAACGGTGAGGTAATATTGAAGAGAGAAGATTGGGATGTATTTTTATAATCTACCATTATTCGTTCATGAATCTAAATAACTCTGCAAGTCTTGATGTGTAGGTTAGTTCTCATTCGAGAGTTTACTTACCCGACTTTCATAAGATTACGGTACAGCTCACTGTATTGTTTTGCCGACCGCGACCATGATAAGTCCTCGCTCATACCGTTTTGAACAACCATTTCCCATACGTCTTGCCGTGCATAAATATCAAGAGCACGCTGAACAGCGGCAACCATTTCTGCGGAATCAAAATTTTGGAATACGAATCCGTTTCCTTCTGCATTTTGTGGATTAAACTCACGAACGGTATCTGCAAGCCCGCCTGTTGAACGTACAATAGGTACAGTTCCATACACCAACGAATATTGTTGATTCAACCCGCAAGGCTCGTACAGCGAGGGCATCATAAACATATCTGCACCTGCTTCGATAAGGTGAGCGAGTTCATCATCAAAACCGATTTTTATGGCGGCTTTATCAGGATAACGTTCTGTAATTTCACGGAGTCCTGTTTCGAGTTCGGGATCACCTTCTCCGAGTAATACGAATTGTAAGTTTTCGGCAAACAGCTGTTCAGCTGCTTCCAAAATAAGTTTTACACCTTTTTGTTCATTTAACCTTGAGATCATACCGATTAGCGGTGTGTTAGATCTCATCGGTAAACCGAACCGATGTAGAAGTGCTTCTTTACTGTATATTTTATCCTGAACAGAAGTTTTGTCATAATTTTTAGATATGAACGGGTCGATTTTAGGATTCCAGGTCAGTAAATCCACACCATCCAATATACCGAGCATTTTATCGCCTCGCGCTCTTAGTACGTCGTTAAGTCCGTTACTTGATTGCTTGTTTTTCAAAATTTCGGCGCAATAGGTAGGGCTTACAGTTGTAATTCTGTCTGAATATGCAATCCCGGCTTTCATAAAATTGAGACGCTCATTATGGGTTATATTTCCCATAGCTGAGGCAGGAAAGCGAGTCTTTGCTAAACTGGTATCGGGGAAACTGCCTTGATTACCAAAATTATGAATCGTATAAATAATTTTTGCTGCCTTGAATTCTTTGGCATATTCAGTACGAGCTAAAGCCGGAACAAGTCCGGTTTGCCAATCGTTACAATGAATAATATCGGGAAACCAACCAAGCAGAATACAGGTTTGAAGTACTGTACGGTTGAAGAAAATAAAACGTTCGTCATTATCGGCATATTCTACACCGGTAAGGGGATCGCTGTAAAATCCTTTTTTAGCCTCAAAATAATTTGAGTTAGTTGTGATATATGCCTGAACTTTTGAGCGGGAAGTTGTAATTGCAGATGATTTTACGGTAGCTATAGACTCAACATCACCAACCATAACAGCAAAATCACGTAAGCGATTTATCTCGTGAATACGGTTTTTACGCTCGCTTATGCTGCCGTATTTAGGCATCATAACACGAATGTCGTGACCAAGTTCGCGAAGTGCAAGAGGCAATGAATAAGAGACATCTGCTAATCCGCCTGTTTTTGCAAAGGGATAGACTTCACTCGAAACGAATAAAATACTGAGCGGTTTTGCCATTGTATACCAGAGTGGAGAATACTTTAAACATAGGCGTTGTTATGCAAAAATAGCGATTTTCTGCCGAACTTAAAAGGATTGATGAAATTTTGTGGTGATTTTTGTTTTTCAGAGCTTCTAAAATACGTTCTATTTTCCATAATTTACCAAAAGAAAATTTAAATTTATATGCTTTTGTTAACTTTTAAAAAGTGTTTACTTTATTCCGAAACTTATGCTATTTTGCAAGGGAATTTAAAAAACACATTTAGGTAAAACATAAATTATCCTTAAATCTTCCTAAGTGTCCTACATAATTAGATAAACGACTCCTATGAAATTCTCCACTGTACTCATAGTTGAAGACGAAAAAATTGTTGGACTGCATCTTGCTTCTATTCTGCAACGTATCGGGTATATAGTTGTAGATGTTGTAAGCACAGGTATGGAAGCGGTTGAAATAGCTTCCGTCAAAAAACCTGACGTGATTCTTATGGACATTGGGCTGTCGGGAGAATTAGACGGAATTGAAGCTTCTCGGAAGATTCAGCAAAATATTGATATACCTGTTGTTTT
>CALMMI010000239.1 GCA_937868245.1 uncultured Ignavibacteria bacterium
AAGAAGTTCTAAAGGAAAAAGGCTTAGGTGATGTATCTCCTCCAACTTCACTTAACATACTGAAGTTAATAGAATTACGATCTACCCTTGGCGGAGTTCCTGTTTTCAATCTTCCTGTTTTAAAACCAAGAGACAACAAGTTTCTAGAAATAGAAGTGGACGATTGTTCATCAATTCTACCGCCGGCAATACCATTCATTCCAGTATAGAGAATGCCATTCAGAAATGTTCCAGAGCAAAGTACTACGCATTTTGAAAGAACAGTTTCACCCGTCTCGGTTATAACTCCCTTTATTTTGTCTTTATCAATCAGAATTTCCTTGATATTGCTATTGACTACTGTTAGGTTCTTTGTAGAAAGCAGTAATTCCTGAGCAAATAACGGATAAAGGTCTTTGTCATTCTGAGATCTACCCGACCAAATTGCAGGACCTTTCGAGGTGTTCAATGTTTTGAACTGTAACCCGCTTTTGTCAGCTAAAATGCCCATTACTCCCCCAAAAGCATCAATTTCCTTAGCCAAATGTCCTTTTGCACTTCCACCGATTGAAGGATTGCACGATAAACGTCCGATTGTATGGATATTCATCGAAAAAAGTGCAGTATTACAACCCATTTTTGCAGCGGCGACGCTTGCTTCAATCCCTGCGTGGCCTCCACCGATTACAATTACATCAAAAGTATTCATTTTGTATATACATAACTCTAACTTATGTTTCACGTGAAACATGAATTATCGTTAATAAGTCCTTATTTTATATGAAAAAGTTTCCGCAAATTAGATACCAACTTGAAAAAAGAGTACTAAATAGTTCTGAAAATATTTAGTACGGTAGTATGGAAGGTGTGGCGCATGTTTTTTGTAAACTTGTGTAATTACTTGGTTTATAAGTTATTTACCAATGCAAAACTGTGAGAAAATAGTATTGAGAATCTCTTCATTCATTACCTCGCCGGTAATCTCACCAAGCAAGTAAATTGCTTTGCGTACATCAAGCGAAACATATTCATTCGAGGAGTGAATATTCAGTGCATAGTTTGCACTTTCGAGAGATTTGATAATTTGTGTTAGAATCGCGGTATGCCTTGTATTAAGAAGTACATCCGAAATTCTATCAACATTTGCAGTTGCTGTTCTTTCAATATATTCTTTAAGTTCTTTAATACCAATAGCTTGCAGTGAAGATACAGAAAGCGTATCTATCCCTGTGATTGATGTATGTACCGAAGGAATAGTGTCTATTTTATTTAGAACATAACAAAATGATGCACCCGGATATAGCGTAGAAAGCTGTTTGTACAGGGTTAATGAATATTCAGGTGAAATCGATATGTCGTTAACAATGAGTATAAGATTACTTGTTTCAAGAAGCTGTCGTGTAAATTCAATACCTTCAATTTCAATTATGTCTGTGGAATCTTGCCGTATGCCCGCTGTGTCATATATTTGAACTGATATTCCGTTTAGGGAGAGTGAATCTTCTATATAATCTCTCGTAGTACCTGCAATCGGACTTACAATAGAGCGTTTTTTATCGAGTAAAGCGTTGAAAAGAGTTGATTTACCTGCATTAGGATAGCCAACTAACCCGACTCGGTATCCATCCCTGAGAATTGACGCTGATGAATAGCTGTCCACTATGTTCTTACAGGTAGTAATAGAATTATCAATGAGCACAGAAAGGTGATTTTTATC
>CALMMI010000240.1 GCA_937868245.1 uncultured Ignavibacteria bacterium
AATATATCTATTTGAAATTTATTTTCAACAAAATATTTATCCATACTTATATTCTCGTCATCCCCTATTATCATAAAACTCCATACTCTTTTTCCGTATCCCGAAGGCAATACAACATAACTTGAACCGAATAATATTGTTGAATCTTTCCAACCATCCTGCGCCGTTTCTATTGAAAAATAGTCACCACATGTTACAAATTCTATTTTAAAATCTAAGTTTGGCTTCTTTGCCAACTCAACTACTCTATACTTCTGAAAATGCAGTTGACTTTTTATCTTAACTAAACTAATTTCAGGAAAATATACATCTGGAATAGTTAAATCATCAAATCCACTTTTACTAAATACAACTGTCTGAGATTCGGCAGGATATTTGTCAAAATAAAAAACACCCATATTATCGGATATTGCTGTATAATTTGTTCCTTTAATCGAAACAAGAACACCACTATTATCTTTCAATGAATCTCCATTTTCGTCAAAAAGTTGAACATATCCATAACATCTTTTGTCGTATTTACTTGAATCCTTAATATTTGATAATGTATCAATTTCACTCAGCCAAACTGTTTCTAACTTTAATGTTCCATTTCCAACAAACTGAATGTTTTCTTGAGAAAATGACGTATACCCCATTTTAGAATAGTTTATAGAGTATATCCCCTGATTTACATTGGATAACGTAAATTTACCTGAATCTGCCGAAACTGTTGAATATGTCTGTTTTCCAGTCAAACTAACACTAACTATGTTATTTATTTGATCTATTTGTCCATTTAATTTTCGCAAGAGTACAGTACCTGTAATATCTCCTTGCGAAACAATGTTAGTAGGGGAAGTGCAGGAGTTGAGTGAAATAATTGCTAAAGTGAGCAATATAATGGTACGTGGGTAATTCATAATATCTCCGTGAAAAAAATTTAAAATATAGTGTGTAAACTTTGTTTGGGTTAGTTTCTTTTCTAATATGACTATCGATTTTTTCCTTTGGTATTCAATCTTAAAGCAAAATACAATCAAATCTACATATATTGTAACATATTTACAAGAAAGATTTACCGTCTCATATTTTACAAATCATTGATTATTCTACTATCATCAACTTTCTAGACACAAAAATCAATATTAGGAATTGTTTACGAAGGGCTAACAAAGCATGCTATTGTTATAAGCGAGTATTTTAGACTCCTAATTTATTATTGGTGTTTGCACTTGAAAGTGTAATCTTATAAAACAATATCAGATTTGTATTGCAACTTTGATACTCTTCTATTACTTGTTTTCGAACAAATACTCCACAAAAAAAAAGCGGTGAACGAACTAAATCGTCCACCGCTTTTGTATGTATTGCACTTTGTTAAGTGCTTATCTATCTGCTGCTTATCCTTGTGGAGTATCGTTTGATGCAGGTGCATCCGATTCAGGAGCTGCATCTTCGATTACTTCTGTTGTTCCAGGAGCTTCAATCGGAGCAGGAGGAACTTCCTCAGGAGTTTGAGGAGCTTCTACCGGAGCAGGCACTTCTGTAGGAGTTGGAACTTCTACCGGAGCAGGAGTTGGAACTTCGTTCGGAGCTTCGTTAGCTGCCGAAACTTCTGCTGCTGCTGCGAATGCATTTGCCATTACCGAAGGAGCATTGTCTTCTTCCATGAACGCTGTTTCAACAGGCATTCCGCCTAAGTCCTGGCGTTGTGAAGAATACTTTACCGAGTTCGGAACAGGGTGTACTGCATTGTACGCTTCGATTACCTCAGGGCTTTTTTCGCGAAGTGCTTCTACTGCTGAAAGAACGATTTTCTTAGCTTCTTTGTCGAATTCAACTACACGAAGCGGAAGTAAATCACCTACGTGGAAGAATTCTGCGATGTTACGCACAGGAGCGAATGAAAGTTGTGATACAGGAACGAACCCGTCCACACCTTCAGGAAGTTCAACGATTACACCTTTTTCGATGATGCGTTCAATCTTACCTTCTGTTTCCGCGCCTACTTGATAACGGTCAGAGAACAATTCCCAAGGATTGTCTGTAATTTGTTTGTGTCCGAGAGCAATTCTGCGGTTTGAAGCGTCAATGTTCAACACGATTACTTCAAGAGCATCACCTTTTTTGGTGAATTCGCCCGGATGGCGGATTTTCTTCGTCCATGATAGGTCACTGATGTGAACAAGTCCGTCAACGCCAGGCTCGAGTTCAACAAACAAACCGAAGTTTGTAAGATTGCGAACGATACCGTTGTGAACTGAACCAACAGGATATTTCTGGAGAAGGTCTTGCCATGGATCAGGATCCAATTGTTTCATACCGAGAGCAAGTTTCTTGTCGTTCTTATCGATGCTGAGAACCATTGCTTCAACGATTTGACCCATAGAAACCATTTGTGACGGATGTTTGATGTGCTGTGTCCACGACATTTCGCTGATGTGGATAAGCCCTTCTACGCCCTTTTCAATTTCGATAAATGCACCGTAATCAGTAAGGCTGACAACTTTACCGTGAACCGTAGTTTTTGGTTCATATTTCTCGCCGATAGTTTCCCATGGATGAGGAGTAAGTTGTTTCATGCCGAGCGAAATTCTGCGTTTGTCACCGTCGAAATCAAGCACAACAACTTTAACCATTTGGTCAAGCTGTACGATTTCCGATGGATGTGTAACACGACCCCATGATAGGTCTGTGATGTGTACCAAACCGTCCACGCCGCCCAAGTCCACGAAGATACCGAAGTCGGATATTGCCTTAACTGCTCCTTCAAGGATAAGACCTTTTTCGAGAGTTTCAAGGATTTTACCGCGTTGTTCTGCGATTTGTTCTTCGAGAAGAATCTTATGGCTCACAACTACGTTTTCGTTCGGATGGTTGATTTTCACAACGCGAACATCAATTACTTTGCTTACCCAAGCATCG
>CALMMI010000241.1 GCA_937868245.1 uncultured Ignavibacteria bacterium
TTCAAAAAAAATCCAAGTTCGCAAAGTGTTCCATGATATTTAATTTTTGTTGTATTGCAAAGTTCAGAAACTGATGATATTTCGGGTAATCTACCTTTGAATTTTTCAAATATAGTTGCAAAAGGTTCAATGAAATGAGCATCCTCCGTTTGCAACGTTTCGGATTGTGATGTTTCGGATTGCTCGTCAAGACCTAAAGCTGCCGTCCATTCTTTTATCTGCCTGTTGATAACAAGTTGCTCATGTTCTACTGTCTTAATATAGTAGAAACAGTCTCTTGCAACTCGAAGTGTTTCAATGCCAAGTTCGGTAAATTCTGTAACAGAAAATGTAAATGAGGTACCATTGAGCATTTTTATTTCTACAGTATCCTTGAGATTATAATAGTAATTGTTCGGGAAGTCAATCTCTTCCATCTCAATAATAATGGGAGCCCGGTCTGTGTGTTGGAGATTTAAGTGGGATATAATCATATCTAAATACATTTTAGTAATATCCTGCCATCCCTTTGCAGTCTCAAGATAATCTGTATACTCGACTTTAAAGCGATGGCGTAATGCACGAATTCGTTCTTTAAGATTTGGGTACTTAGCTTCTACACTTTTCCCTAAACCTCCGGGGGTAGGCTGCTCTGGAATCCGAAAGTTTGCATATGGTTTTTCAATAAGCTCTAATTGAGAGGAAGAAAGTGAATGTTCCATTGCAGGGTTCTTTTTATGTTGATATAGAGAAAAAATTAAATGCTTTGCCAACAGCATCGGCAGTTTGCTTCTGTTCAAAGCCGGATAGATATTGCTCAGTTGTAGCTGTATTTGAGTGACCTAAACTATCACTAATCATTGCAACAGGCGCACCTGAACGTTTTAATGCCGATGCAAAACTATGACGAGCATGATATGTAGAAATTTTTAAGTCTATTCCGCATTTCTGTGCAACGGATTTGAGATGTTTATTTGTTGAGCGAATAAGATATGCAATCTTTGTATTAATTTCTACAGGGTTTTTACATTGTTCGATAAACGGAAATATCAAACTATGTCCATGAGGATTACCATGACGCTGAATAATTGATTCTATATAGTGCCACAGTTCAGGTGGTAAAGCAATTGTTATTTGGGTTTGGTTGCGTTTGTTTATTGTTTTTTGCCGACAAAACCTAACAATCGTAATTGTACCTTCTCGAATAATATCACTATATCGCAGTCGCAGCATATCCGTAAAATTTATCCCGTTGCACAGCATAGAGAATAGCCATAAATCTCGTGATTGCATTTCCGACGGAGTAAGGTTAGGAGCATTCATTACTGCTGTAATTTGCTCGGCTGACAAGGCACGTTTTGCATTGTTTGCTTTTGGAATTTGATAGAGATTTTTATCGGATTCCCGTTGTTTGAATGGATAAAGTTCCGGCTTTATAAATTTCTCGGTAATTGCTCGATTCAATATGACCCGCAATGCTCTCATTCGTATTGCTACTGTGGTGATCGAATTACCTATACCCATAATTTCACGCTCATATCGTTTTAGCCATTGTGGAGTAATATTTTCAAACAATAAGATTGATTGTTTTAGTGTTGGTTTTGACTTACCTTGTGTTCTACTTTCTAAATGCTCCTTTAGTGTTCCATTATGAAATGCATGAAAACTTCGATAAGCATCCTGATAAGCATTTGCTGTTCCTATTCGTCCTTCTTTACGTATCTCGGTGATTACACGTTCAAATAATGAAAAAAGGTTGTCTGTACTTGAAGGTACATTATAGAATTTTTGGCGGAACAGTTCAGTTGTAAATGACGGCATCTCATCTATTATTTTTTCTGCAACCTTTACAATTGCATCTATTTTAATTCTGAGTTCTTTTACATCGGTTCGTGGCTTTGCTGCTGTTGCTCTATTATAATCATCTATACTACAATCAATTCCGATTGGAAAATAAAACCTATCTTTGCGACGGGAAATACGTAGTCGTAAAGGAAAATTTCCATTTTGTTTTGCTTTTCTGGTATCAGGAATTACAGCTATGAGCATTTTTAACATGTTTATAACTCAAATAAAATATAGAGAAAATTTGATACGCTATTTGATACACTTGATACACTATTTGATACACTTTCATGCAAAGAAATGCCAAACAATGAAAAATAGAACTTGTTAATTAATTCTATAAGTGCTTGTAAATACAAACATAAGAAAAATATTGATAAGTAACAAAAAGGATGTAGGTTGATAACTACGAATCAGAAGGTTAGGGGTTCGACTCCCTTCGGGTGTACTATATAGTAAGCCCTTTGTAAGTAATGTACTTGCAAAGGGCTTTTGTTTTTAAATTTTTTGTGAAATTATTTTAGGTGATACACTATTTGATACACTTTTTATTCTATTTGTTATGTTGAGTAAACAGCATTGAAACAGAGTTTTATGAAAAAGTGTTTCGATTTGTAATGAAAGAGCTATCCGGTTTACTTGCTATATTTGCCTTTGACCATATTGCAATACTTGATTCATAAACACAATCGTCAATCTATATGCAACACTTAAAGCAATCTGAACTTTTCATTTGCCCTTTCAATTGTTTCTCCGTAGTTTCGCTGAATGGACATTGTAACAAGTACTACGATAAAGTAAAATCCCTGCACTGAAATATGA
The DNA here is from genome assembly GCA_937868245.1 of uncultured Ignavibacteria bacterium. Lineage (GTDB taxonomy): Bacteria > Bacteroidota > Ignavibacteria > Kapaibacteriales > UBA961 > JADJXV01. Next base: position 2,647 of record CALMMI010000241.1, read on the forward strand.
AATTAGAACTCCTCACCCTCAATAAATCACTCAATATTGCCTACCGCAAGCAGAGCTTAAAACGCGATCAAATTGATACTTTCAAACTTAACCTCACGAGGATGTTCAGCCGTATCAACGAAATGGAAAGCGAAGAGCATCTCAAAAATATAGTTTCCGATTTCCTGAAAGATACATACTATAAATCCACCAACGAAATTAACACCAAAGGGCGCAAAGACCTTGTAATTCACAATGATAAAACTGCCGAAAGTACTGTAGGTGTAATTATCGAAGTAAAGCGTCCGTCAAATAAAACCGAGATGATTACAAGGGAAAAGCCAAATGCAAAAGCATTACACGAGCTTCTCCATTATTATTTGCATGAACGGTATATCAAGGACAATAAAGAAATTAAGCACCTTATCATTACCAATATTTACGAATGGTTTATTTTTGATGCTTCGGAATTTGAACGGTTCTTTTTTGATAATCCCAAGCTCACCAAAGAATATAAAAATTGGAACGACGGACTCTATGGACTGGATAAAACCGATTGGTTCTATAAAGAAATGGCGCAGCCATTCATCGAAAAGGAGCTTGAGCAGCTCACATGCTCATACTTCAATCTCCATGAATTTGAAACTATACTTTCGGCTAATAATCACGAAGGTGAGCAAAAACTCCTCGACCTTTACAAAATATTATCACCGGAACATCTTCTCAAAAAGCCCTTTGCCAACGACAGCAATACTCTCAACAAAAACTTTTACAATGAGCTTTTGCATATTATAGGACTGGAAGAAACAAAAGATTCAGGTAAAAAAGTAATTAGAAGAAAAATAGAAAAAGAACGGAACGAAGGTAGTTTACTCGAAAATACAATCCGTGAATTTGAATCGCAAATCCGGCAATGCGAATTAACCATTCAAACAAGCGAAGGACGCACGAAAGAAGAAGAAGTCTTCTCAGCTGCACTCGAACTCTGCATCACATGGCTGAACAGAATACTATTCCTTAAATTGCTCGAAGGTCAGCTTATTAAATATCACAAAGGTGATAGGAAATACTCGTTTCTGAATGCTACCTATATCAAGGTTTTTAAGGAATTAAATGAATTGTTCTTTGAAGTGTTGGCGGTAAAAACTACCGATAGGGCAACCCATATACATTCAAAGTTTGGAAATATCCCTTATCTTAATAGTTCTCTGTTTGATTCTACGGAGTTTGAGCTTTCATACTTCAAGATTAAAGACCTTAATGACCGTTTGGAAATTCCAGTCTATGCCCAAAGCGTACTCAAGTCCGCAAGTGGAACAAGAATTTCAGGCGATAAAAACACCCTGCATTATCTCTTTGAATTCTTGGATGCGTATGATTTTGCAAGTGACTCAACCGCAGAAATCCAAGAGCAAAACAAAACCATTATCAATGCCTCCGTTCTCGGATTAATCTTCGAGAAAATCAACGGTTATAAAGACGGGTCGTTCTTTACACCCGGATTTATCACGATGTATATGTGCCGCGAAACAATCCGCAGGGCAGTAGTGGAGAAATTCAATGAACGATTTACATGGTCATGTGCGAACTTTACAGACCTCTATAATAAACTCGACAAAATCACTACGGAAGAAGCAAACGCTACTGTCAACTCCTTAAAAATATGTGACCCAGCCGTCGGGTCGGGACACTTTTTGGTGTCGGCACTCAATGAAATCATTTCTATAAAGAGTGAACTCGGTATCCTTGCCGACCGTACTGGAAAACGGCTACGGGGATATTCGATTATTATTGAAAACGACGAACTTATCATCACAGCCGATGAGGAGATTTTCTTCTATAACTACAAAGACCCGGAAAGTCAGCGTGTACAAGAAACTCTTTTCCATGAGAAGCAGACCATTATCGAGAATTGTTTGTTCGGGGTGGATATTAATCCTAAATCGGTGATGATTTGTAGGTTGCGGCTGTGGATTGAGCTGTTGAAGAATGCGTATTATATGACCGAATCTAAATTTACAGAACTGCAAACTTTACCTAATATTGATATAAATATAAAGTGTGGTAATTCTTTAGTGAGCCGATTTCCTCTTAAAGATAATGTAGATTCCCGTTTATTGACTCGTAAAGGTAAAGAATATAGAACTGTTGTTGAAGAATATAAACATGCTACTAATAGTCAATTAAAAAAAGCATTACGTAAAAACATTGAAGAATTAAAATTAGTATTCATTGGACAACTGCACGACTTAACAAAAGAACTTCGACAAAAATTAAAAGATAAAACTTTTGAGTATGATAAAAAATTAAAATCGTT
>CALMMI010000242.1 GCA_937868245.1 uncultured Ignavibacteria bacterium
CAATCTCCACCAAAATCGTAAACAATGGCATGAACATTGCATATTTTTCATTATTAACTCGACATACATACACTTAAACTATCATTTCGTTTATGAAAATACTACTAATTTCCCTCTTCATTTCGTTGATTACGATTTGCAGTTCACGCGCTGAGACTCCTAACCTGGTATGGGCGAAAGCAATACCTGATTGCGGCGGCGACGGAGCGAAATCCATAATAACCGATAAGTTTCAGAATGTATATATCACCGGACATTTCGACCATGCCGCTGATTTCGACCCGGGGAACGGCACCGTTATACTTACCCCAAAAGCTACGCACGATATTTATATCCTAAAACTGGACTCCTTCGGAAATTTTGTGTGGGTTAAAACAATCGGCGGCACGGAAAGCAGTTACGCCGAATCCATTACCTCCGACGCATTAGGTAATGTCATCGTAACCGGTTTTTTTAACGGTACTGCCGATTTCGACCCGGGAACCGGGGCTTTTACCATGACCTCCACCGGGAACGACAATGCATTTATTCTAAAATTAGACCAAAATGGAAATTTCACATGGGCAAAGCAAATCGAGGGCGACGGTTTTTCTGTTGCACGTTCTATTACCCTGGATGCCGCAAGTAATATCTATTTAACTGGAAGTTTTTCTGGCAAAACCGATTTCGACCCCGGTAAAGGCGTGTACACATTATCATCCTCTGGCGATACCAGGGATTTGTTTATCGAAAAACTGGATGAATCGGGAAATTTCATGTGGGCTAAACAAATCGGAGGTATTGCCGCTGATTACGGCTGCTCTATTTCCCTTGACCCCCTCGGAAATGTCTATACGGTAGGTCAATATTTCGGAACGGTTGATTTCGACCCCGGTGCGGAAATTTACAATTTAAACTCAATCGACAATCAAATATCAAGATTTATATTGAAACTAACTACCACAGGAGAATTTTTGTGGGCACGTCAGATTCAAGCGGCATCAATTGATTACGGCTGCGCGATTGCAGTGGATAAATCCGGGAATGTATATACTACCGGAGGATTTGCAGGTATTGTGGACGTAGATCCGGGAGATGGAATTTTTACACTTATTTCATCCGGCGGGGCTGATATATTTATATTGAAACTGGATAATGCAGGAAATTTTGTGTGGGCTAAAACAATTGGAAGTGAACTATTCGACTATGCCCAATCTATTGCGCTTGATGATTCAAGTAATGTCTATACAACAGGAACGTTCAGAGCCACAGCAGATTTCGACCCGGGGGAACAGGAATTTATATTGACACCCTCAAACTCCGACGATGAGATATTTATCTCGAAATTAGATACATACGGAAATTTTCAGTGGGCTTTGGGAATTGGCTCGAAAAGTAATGATATTGGTAATTCCATTTCCGTTGACCACAAAGGATATGTTTATTCAACCGGAGCATTTTCCTCAACAGTTGATTTTAAATCCTCCGGTAAAACAACTCGCTTAACTACCGACAAAGCCCCGGGTGTTTTTATCCAGAAACTTGACCAGATAACAAACAGCACAAATTCTAACGAATTTTTTACTCGGCAAAGTACTTCCATTTATCCGAACCCTGCATCAGGTTTCGTAACCTTCGACTTCGGCAGGCAAATCTCAAACGGCAGAATCAAGCTGATGAATTTCCTGGGACAAACGGTTGCTGAAATATCAGAGGTGAACGGACATTCATTTTTAATTGATATTTCCGCACAACCTAAGGGTATGTATTATTTGGAAGTGTATAGTGCCGGAAACTCTGAAAGGGTAAAAGTAGTAAAATCGTAAATCTGTAACACAAAAGGATTACTGAAAAGGAACATTGGCAAAGAATATTTCATCATACATTATAAAGATTACGTACATGAAAGCAACCGGAATTAGAATCATACTATTTTTCACTACAATTATCACTCTTCACTCACAAACACCAAAACTTCAATGGGTAAAGCAAATAGGAGGTATTTACGACGACAACGCAACATCTATTTCGGTTGACAATCACGGGAACACATATATAGCAGGTAATTTTACAGGAACAACGGATTTCGACCCAGGCTCGGGCATTTATAATTTAGATGCTACGCATGGTAATCAAGCATACATTTCAGAATTGGATAAGGAAGGGCGTTTTTTATGGGCAATTCCTATCGTAGGAACAGACTTTACGTATGCTAATGCGATTGCAATGGACGGTTTGAATAATGTATATGTTACAGGCTACTTTACCGGGACAACCGATTTCGACCCGAGTATCCGCAGCTATAACCTTACCAATGAAAATTCCAGTAACGTAAGTATTTTTATTGCTAAATATACCAACGCAGGAAATTTATTGTGGGCTAAGAGTATAGAAGGAAACAAAAACGGAACTATGCCTAACTCGCTTACTGTTGATAGATTTGGCAATGCATGTGTTGTTGGTAATTTTCAGGGAATAGTCGATTTCGACCCGAGTGATAACGTTTTCAACCTTACACGTTTCGATGGACCCGATATATTCGTCTTAAAATTAGCTACGGACGGAACTTTTATCTGGGTTAAACAATTTATGAGCACCGGAAATCCTTCAAAAAATTCCGGGAACTCGATAGCAGTTGATACATTAGGTAATATTTACACCTCGGGCGTATATAATTCTACAACTGATTTCGACCCCGGCACGAAACAATACACGTTAACATTCAACGGTTCAGCAAGCAGCTTCATTTCTAAATTGGATATCGAAGGGAATTTTGTGTCGGTAATGGGTTTTCACGGGTTGAATTTTTATAAGGGAAAAACTCTTGCCGTGGATGAATCGGGTAATATGTACGCTACCGGCGGGTTTGGCGGACCTGCAGAATTTGACCCCGGTCCTGATACCGTGATACTAAATACAAGCGGTTTGGAAGATGTTTTTGTTGTGAAAATTGATTCAGCAGGCAAGTTCAACTGGGCTAAAAGGATGGGCGGCTCGCAAACGGATTATGCCACCTCGATTGCTATTGACCGTTGGGGTAATGTTTTTACAACCGGACTATTTACAGGAATTGCAGATTTCGACCCGGGTCCGAGAATTTACACGTTAACGAGCACCATAACAACGAATGTTTTTATTTCCAAATTAAGTACTAAAGGGAATTTTTTGTGGGCTGCTCAATTGGGTGAATCGAACATTTCGTCGATTGCATTCGACCCGTCAGGCTCTATTCATATTGCCGGTACAATTTTCGGTGTAGGTGATTTTGACCCCGGTAAAGGCATTCTTTACCTGGCATCGGAAGGTACTTCGGATATTTTTGTAGAAGAAATACAAGAAGTGTATGTTGACACCAAAGAACCTGTTCCCGGCTCTCCCCTTTCCGTTTATCCCAATCCAACTTCTCACTCACTGTCAGTCAACTTCGGAAAAGAAATCCTAAACGGCAGAATCAAGCTCATCAATCTTTACGGGCAAACAATGTTTGAGCAATCAAACATAAACGGCTCTTCCTTCACTATTGATATTGCCGACCAGCCGAACGGTATGTATTGTATCGAGTTGAACGAGGGCGGGATTGTGCAGCGTGTGAAGGTTGTGAAGGAGTAGCAAGCTGGAAACTTCTTTTAAGAGTTAGAAATAGCCCACTACATCATAGTGGGCTATTTCTTTATTGATGCTTAATTATTTTACTATTGAAATCTGCCGCGAAGTCTGCCATAAATCACTCTGAACACTGATAAAATATGTTCCGCTCGGAAGATGTGAAATATCAAATTCACCTGCACTATTCCCTTTTGTTAGATTTAATTTATGTTTCGTTATAACATTTCCTTTTAAGTCTGAAATGTGAATTGTTGCAGAGAGGTCATCGCCCATATTTTTTATTGAGTAATGGAGGGAGTTTCCCTCGATTGTTGCATCGTTGATTATACCGCCTACTGATAATGGGGTTGCTACTGGTTCATCATCTTCAGGGGCTTGTTTAAGGGCAAGACCTTGCTGGAGGCAGCACCTAAAAGTATCAATAACTGAACACTTTACTGCACCTGTTGAATCAAGTATCTCTATTTTGTATACTCTGGTTATTCCCCAATTGCTGGGTATTGGCGCATATTGACAGCGACCTAAGTTTTGATACCAAATTTGCTTTGGAGAGTTCAGGTTTAATGCTGTATCTTGAGGATTTAACGCATAAAGCGTATCTCCGTAATTGTCTATTACCCGAACACCGAATACATCACATTTGCTTGCAGATCCTTTATTACTTAATACTAGGTCAAATGCACAACCATGCGCAGCATAGGAGTTTGCCTTTAACTCAATATTCAGTTTGTCACAGCAGTTGTCTGATTCTATACATGCAAGAGAGTATTTAAAGCCACGGCAAAACGAATATTCGCCATAAACTGAATCAGCTACAAAATTTATACGAAGTTCTGGAGGCGTTACTCCTACTGCACGAGGACTAACACAAACTTTGAAGACTTTTGTAATATAAGGCGAAGTTCCATAACTGTGCGGGAATCCCAGACTTGAACTAAACTTGAGACTGCCCAGACTGTCAGACCGTATCCACGGAGAAAAAGATGTGTAGAAGCCACGCTCGTAACCAGTACTATCTCGACAATATACATTCAATGATGCGGTGGATGGGAGGAAATCACAAGCACTTTTATTCACTACGGAGTACTCCCAACAGCATCTTCCACTGTCGTTTGCAACCTGTTCTTGCAAGACAGCGATTTTTCCCCATTGAGTTTGCAAATGACCACATTCACAACTACAATTGACATAATCCGTACTTGTGCAGATTACATTGTTATCAGCATCAAGAAATTCAAATGTAACAGATGTTGTATATGTCTCATTCTCGTTTCTTTCTACGCAGAATGACACTTCTACTTTCTCCGTATCAGTGACAAGATGACCAAAGTTCTTAATAGCAGGGGTTGAAATCGGAA
>CALMMI010000243.1 GCA_937868245.1 uncultured Ignavibacteria bacterium
TCACTTTTTACTTCTGCAGTGGCTTTGGATTGATCAGGTGTATCTTCATAAATGAATGATGCCTCGAATTCTTTCTGCCATACTGTATCTTCGGGGAAAGCGAATCCGGGTTGAGATTTCCGCTCTGCGTACAATTTGATAAGCTCGCGGGCAATATCCTTGAGTTTTTTCTTGCTGCGTTGTTTCTTGCGTTCCCATTCTGATGAGCCGAGTTTACTTAATTTGGGCGCACCTTCTTCACCACCGGAATACTTCTGTAATTTATGAATGTGATTAAGATGCACATACAGTACATCATTTCCTTCATAAATGACTCGAGCGCAATCCTGCTTGTTTCCGGCTATTACTATTGTTTCCAATCCGTCGAAACGACCGATACCCTTATCAATATGCACTACATAGTCACCGCGTTTGAGCTGTGCAAGTTCACGAAGCGTAATACCAGTAAATTGTTTTCCGCGCTTGTTGGTTTGGAAATGTCGCCGTTCAAATAATTGATGCTCTGTAAAAAATGCAATTTGCTCATCTGGGACAACGAATCCTTTTGATAAGGTTTTATTTAGCCAAGAGATACTCCGAAGTGTTGTTTGCGGTGCTGCAAGCGGTTTATCCGGTTCTTCCGAATCATCCTGTTCAAAGCCGTTGATTACCAAATCATGGAGACGTTTTGAGTTTACATTCCTCTCGGCAGCAAGGAATATCCTGGTTTGTGTAATAGCAAGTGAACGTAATTCTATGAGTAACTTCTGAATTGACGCAGCAAGCGAAGGTTGATATTGGGATTTTACAGTAACTGTAGTATCTCCCAAGCCATTGAGAGATAATATCTTCCAACCGGTGAACATGCTTTTCCAATCACTGATACCTAATTCTTCAAATCTCCGTTCGCACTGTTCAGGAGAATCAATAACCAAAAGAGACCCGGCGGGGAAGTAGTCGGGAATAGTTGACTCGAAGGGGGTATCACCGTGCTGGAAAAGATCGGCAATAAGCTCTATACTATCATGCTCGCGAATACTTCGCTGAGAAAGCGGGTCGAACTCACGAATCGAATCGATTATATCTCCCCAAAACTCAATACGAAGTGGGGCAGTCCACCCTAAAG
>CALMMI010000244.1 GCA_937868245.1 uncultured Ignavibacteria bacterium
GTATTGACAGAGGGGGAGCAAGTGCAAAGAATATAAAACAGATGGATTATGATAGAGTTCTCCGGTGTTTTTATGTAGCTTATAACAGCAATTATTATAAGTCCAACGGTGCGGATGTAACGCAGTATTCCAATGGAACAATCAGAAAGAAATCTATTTCGGGTGATAGTGTCATAGAACATGATATTATCGGCTCAAACACCGATAATTTTACCCATAGAATAGGTATGGAAGTGATAGCATCCATTTCAAATTACAATTTTCAGGAATCGAAAAACCGAACCAATACTACTACCAATACGAACTTTATTAATTATGTCGGTTTTACAGGCACTGGACAGATTAACCTTGCACACTACGACCTTAGCCCCCAATACCACTATGATCAAATTGCCTTATCACCGAACGGATCGCTTGTAGCAGCTACAAATGAAAACACCTATACGATATGGTATATAGATTCGACGTTCCGGTATAATCAATTGGGATATTTTACAACCTATACGAATTGTTTTTCTTTTAGCGGCAACAGCTACTTAATAGCGAATTCCCCGAACGATAGCACCATCAAGACAATTAATGTTGGAATGGGAAAAGTTTGTGGTATGATTAAACATCCGGTTTTCGGAAGTATCAATCGCCTCGTAGCCGTGCCTCATTCCAATTATAGTATTGCAGGATGTACAGACGGTAAATTTCGTCTTATCCCTGCTCTGATTGATACTATCCAGGCATCATATTCATTCACGTATAATAAAAAAAGTATTTATCAACATGATTCAATTTCATTCTGTGCAGTGATTCCTTCATTAGACAGCAACAGTATAGAATGGAATTTCGGGGATGGGAAGACTTCATCATCAGTAAACCCGCGTCATAGATTCGATACTCCGGGACTCTATGATGTTACTATGAAAGTTACGGACAATACCGGAGAGCATATCATAAGAGAACAACAATTGGTAGAGGTAAAAGTAACACCTAATCCGGTTACTCTTGACTTTGAAACCGATGTTCGATATGGGAGTGCGCCGCTTATTGTTCATTTTACAAGTAAATGTACCGGAACAATCGTTTCGTACAAATGGGATTTTGGCGATGGAACAACCTCCGGTGCAAAGGATACGTTGCATACATTCACAGGACAGCGTCCTTATACCATCACCCTCACCATAAATAACGGAATAAAGGATACATCCATAACAAGACTGCATTACATTAATGCCGATGAATATCCGAGTTATCTTCTGAGTACGAAGCTCATTCAACGTACCACCGGACAGAAAAGCATAATTTATTATAATACGGATACATTCACGAATGTTTTTGAAACTATGGTACGAAGCAATGTGGGTAAAACGTACCTGAAGCAAATACGCTACCATCATCTTGAAGGAATAAATGATATGCAACCATTTAACCTTTGCGGTTCGCAAACAACAATATCCCGTTTACAAAAGGAAGGAACAGATAAAAATATAATAAAAACGGCTACGGATATATCAAGTGTATTTAATAAATATTGTGAAGAAGGGAACGGAGTATTAGGTGTTCTGAATAATAATTTGCTTTCCTATTTTGTGTTAGATAATACGATAAAATATCCAATAGGAGAATACTCTACGTATGTGTTAAACGAGGATGGTATTACCAAACATTCCCTTTTTCCATTTTTTACAATGTATTACACCGTGAGTCCATTACGAGGTAGTATAGACTGCTATTCATTCCGCAAAGACCGGGGACTTTTATCGGATTCTTCCTATCTATGTTTTTACAGGGACACGACAACCTTATTAGCAAAGGATGCAGTGAAGGGTTATGCACTTCCGGCAGTAGAGACAAACGCGAATAAGTTTCTTTCGGTAGTATCTCCGCTTCGGGGTGATTCCGTAGCTTCCAGGCAATTACAAATCAGGTGGTATGATTCAGGAGGAACTTTTATAGACTCGATGTTTCTATCGCGTCCTAATAATGATTTTATTGTTGATATTATCCGTATTCCCAATAACAAGTACATGCTGTGCGGTAGCAGTACAACCTCAGTAAAAGACACAAACGGAAATAGTACATCTTCGGTATCCGGTCTGATACTCATCATGGATGAGAAGGGGAGTATAGAATACACGAAATACGTTCCTCAATGGAGTACATTGAAAAGGATAACCCGGATGGATGACGAAACGTATGCCATTACAGGGACATCAAGAATCGGTTATCCCGGATTTATCGCAGTAAAATCCACAGGTGCAATTGTTGGTGATTTTCACGGGGATATACAAAGAGGCAGATCGAATGCTTTTGCAGGATATGATGTACCAGCTTGCCAAACGTGTGTTGATGTATCCTTTGGCACGACAATGAACACCGTCTTTTTTATCCGTAATGACGGGTATGATGCAGAACTCTATGCGAGCGAGAATCCGTACTTGAAAGATATACAAGTTTCGGTGGAAGAAGATAATCAATCTGAACCATTCCAGCCAAACGACATTCTATTATCCCCGAATCCCACGGACGGTACGACAATGATGGAATATTATTCACCTGTTTCACAGCACGTTACAATTACCATAGCATCGGTTCTGGGAGAAATAGTCTATAAACAAGATGCAATGGTGGAAAGCGGCAAGAATCACATACCGATTGATATACGTGATTTAAGCTCAGGAGTGGCATTTGTGAGTGTTTCGGATGCTACTTCAGTCAGGCACGGACAAATCCATATTATCAAATAAACGGTAAAAGGAACATATCATTGAAATACATTCTTATAACGGCACTTGCATTGATCTCTTTTGGAACATTGCAATCCCAAAGCGGTTGGAAGGATATGGGCGGATACAAGGAAAGTATAGATTCTGCCAGTACACCGTTCCAAATGATTTGTTCCCCTGACGGAAAATATCTTTACACCTATACAGCAACAAAGGAAGGTAAAATATGGAACTATACGTTGCGGAAATGGAATCTTGACAGTGGCACGATAGTATTTTCACACCTTTTAGATGCACAGGATTTTGCCCAGATAGATTGTATTTGTTTTTACTCGGACGGCAGAACCTATTCCCTTCATTGTGTTAAAAAATCAAGTCTTGATGTTTATACATTACTCGTCCGCAACAATGATACAGATGAGGAAATAGTATCCATTTCGGATACGGAAATTAGTGCAGTTACTCAATTGGATTATGACAGTATCCTGCACAGTTTTTATATAGGATATAACAGTTTTTACGTTGATGGCAGCTCCAAACGAACCAAATATTCAATAGGCGCATTCAAAAAGAAAACGGTATCAGGAGATAGTCTGATTGAACGGGTGCTATTTACACCGAACACCGAACGGTTTGTCCACAAATTCGGTACAGATGTTTTAGGGGTCATTTCCAATTATTCTTATGAAGAAGTCTATGTAAGCAGGAATACGAATTACATCAATTATGCAGGTATTCTGCCGGATACGTGTTTGAAGCTCGCTACATACACCCTTAAAGACTTTCCGGTGAATAGTATTGCTCTTTCCCCGAACGGAAAGCATATTGCAGCGACCAATGGAAATACATTTACGACATGGTATGTTGATTCATCCAGGGCAAGTCAATTATGTATCTATCCTTATACAGTGAACAGCTTGGTCTATACTGCCGATAATAACTATATCCTTGCAAATTCACCGAATGACAATACAATCTATACAATCCGACCGGGTACGAGAGAAGTTTGCGGCACATTGAAACTACCGATTGCAAATCTTATCACACAGTTCTTAGTCATTCCTCACTCAAATTATGTTGTAGCGGCATGTAAAGACCGCAGGATAAGGATTATCAATGCTTTTATAGATACTGTAGCAGCTGTCTATTCGTTTTCTGTAGATAAGGTAAAAATATATCAAGGTGATACGGTTTCATTATGTCCTGTTATCCCTTCATTGGACAGCAGCATAATAGAGTGGAATTTTGGAGATACAAAAACATCGACCTTAATCAATCCCCGTCATAAATTTACTGCACCCGGACTATATGACATCAGTATGTCCGTAAAGGACAATACCGGGGAGCATACTATTACTCAAAAGAAAATTATAGAGGTTCTTCCCCTTGATTTGATAATAGACTTTGACGCAGATGCAACGTATGGAGCAGCACCCCATACAGTTCATTTCCAAAATAAGTCTTCAGGATCTATTGTATCCTATACATGGGATTTCGGGGATAAAACGACATCAATAGAAAAAGACCCTGTTCATACGTTTACTTCCCAACGCTCCTATAGTATATCATTGACCATCAATGATGGGATTAAAGACACGACACATACAAAATACCATTATATCAATGCAGATATTTATCCATCCTATGCGTTAAAAACGAAGTTAGTGAAGCGTATTGCCGGAAGCAGTGATATGTTTGGAAACCAAACGATAACGAATAGCAATATTTTTGAAACGATGCTTCGGGATGATTCCGGTTATGTTTATCTTAAACATACGTTGTACCATGAAGAATCGGGAACCCGTCAATTTAACACTCCCTATACGTATTGCGGGGTAAGTACCAATATAGTGTGGCTTGAGAAAGAAAACGGCTATTTCAATAGTTTTTTTTCAACCTCATACGACACCCGCGATATAAATCAATATCCATGTAATTATCAAAACGGAACATTGGGATTACTGCAAAACAATACACTTTCATATTTTGTTTTCCTGTTTCCTTATTCACCTCCTACCGGACATATACTGAGTATCAATGCAGGTAGTAGATATGTGGATTTCCCGTTTTTAACTGGATATTACACAGTACGTCCTCTTAAAAACTCGATTGATTGCTATTCCTTTCGGAAGGAAGAGAATATACCGAGTAATAATATTTCATACTTAAGTTTCTATACCAATACGAATACATTACTTTCAGTGGATACTATTCCGGGTTATGCACTTCCTGCAATAGAAACGGGTACCTCTCGAATGCTCTCGGTAGTGAGTCCGGCAGATGGATCAAAGTGGTTACAGTTTCGATGGTATGATCCAAATGGTTCTTTTATAGATTCAACAGTTATAGTACATCCGAATTATGAATTCATCTATGATATAATACGACTTCCCAATAATAAATATATGCTTTGCGGTTATAGTGGAGATACCAAAAACGGCTTGTTGTTGATTATAGATGAACATGGTTCGGTGGAGCTCCGAAAAGAAGTTCCCCAATGGAATACATTGAAGAAGATTACGAAAATGGATGATTCGACGTATGCAGTAACGGGTTCTCCAGATATTTCCTCTCCGGGTTTCATAGCAGTAAAATCGAATGGAACGATAGTAGGTGATTTTCGCGGAGATATAACGCTTGGTACAATAAACGGAAGTACGAACATAACTCAATGTCAAACCTGTATTGATGTATCCTTTGGCAAGAATATGAACACGGTATTTTTCACCCGAAATGACGGCTACAATGCAGAACTTTATGTAAGTGAGAATCCCTATCTAAAAGATATTCATGTTTCGGTAGTGGAAGAAAAGAATCCTGAAATACCGGTTGAAAATAGTATCGTATTTTCCCCGAATCCCACGGAAGGAATGACAACGATAGAATATACCTCAACAGTTTTTCAGAAGATTACGATTACCATAGTTTCAGTATTGGGAGAAGTAGTATTGAGGCAAGAAGTGCCAGTACAAGCAGGAAAGAATATAATACCGCTTGATGTACATGGTTATAGTTCAGGGGTGGCTTTTGTGAGTGTTTCAGATAATGTTTCAATCCATCATGGACAAGTACATATTATTAAGTGAGAAGCAAAGAACACACAAATAATTTATCATTAACGCAAAAAGTGAGCTTTCAAAATTTAAGAAGCAAGCTGAGCATATATACAGCAATAATCTAATGAATTATCAAGTTTATGATTTAGGTCAATTAAAAAATGGACAACGAGTACAAGTTACTCTCTCAGGAAGTGCTGCAAATGTTCGTTTAATGGATAGCTCGAATTATCAAAGTTATAAATCCGGCAGAAGCCACCGATATGCCGGAGGATTAATAACAAGGTCGCCTGTAGTCTTAGGTGTTCCAAGTTCTGGACATTGGTATGTAACTGTAGATATGCAAGGTTTGAGAGGAACTGTTAAATCCTCAGTTCGCGTTTTGCCGTCTGCACTTCCGCAATATACCGAACCATCTTTATCAACAGTTCCTTCGTTGGTACAAAGAGAAGAAAGCAATCTCAATATAGATCACTTCAGCAAAAGCTATGATGTATTTATTTCACATGCCTCAGAAGATAAAGACGAAGTAGTTCGTCCATTGGCTTATGCTCTACAAGCAGAAGGATTAAGCGTGTGGTATGACGAGTTTGAGATGAAGATTGGTGATAGTTTAAGGAGAAAAATAGATAAAGGTCTTGCCAATAGTCGGTTTGGAATAGTCGTCTTGTCAAAAGATTTTATAAAAAAAGGATGGACTAATTATGAATTAGATGGAATCATTACAAAGGTTGTAACGGGAGAACAGATTGTATTGCCCATTTGGCATAACATCACAAAGAAGGAGGTAATAGATTTTTCACCTTCATTGGCAGATAAATTGGCAAGGAATACTTCAGCATATACTGTGGAAGAAATTGCATCGGAAATTGCAGACGTTATTAATACCTCTCAATAGATCTATAAAGAAATAACAGGATCATTGGATTTTATTATTGAAAGAAAGATAGACGGCGTATGATTATGTAATACAACTAAAGTTGATTTAGCTCGGCTTATTCCGACATAAAGTAACTTCTTTCCATCTTCCATAATTTCTTCACTAAGTGGGTAATCTATGCCTTGATAAGGAATTATACCTTCATTTATACCGTTGAGAATTACAACTTCATATTCTAACCCTTTAACTTGATGAATTATGTTTATAGTTATTCCAGAAACACCTGATAAAGTTTCGGTGTATTTTCCAAATGTCCAGAAATTAGAATCGTCTTTTTCCAGTAAGGTTAATATTTCATTAAAGTTTGAATCAGATGTTTTAAAAATTGAATCAAAAACAGTTTGTAACTCAGAAATTCCTTGAAGCAATGGTATTGACCTATCAATTTTGCTAATTCTTGAGATAAAAATGTTCATTAAAGAATTGAAATCAGAATCGTTTACTACCAAATTATTTTCCAAAACATGAAGTTCTATATTTCTTCTGATAACCCTTAAATTTTTAACGGATGTAGAATATAGAAATTTGCTTATACATCTAATTAGGTTAAATGTTGAACTGTGGAGGTGCTTATGGGGTAACGCACCGAAACCAACTATAGGATATTTGTTCCGCAAAATTTTACTAACATTTAACGCTTCGTACCATCGTACTGAAAGAACAGCAATTTCAGATGGGTTGATATTTTTTTCTCTTGTAAAATAATCTATAAGTCTTATAATTATATTATGACTACTTTGAGTATTCCTAAATATTATCTTTCTATCCATTGCTTTATATTGTGATTCATTAATAAGTACAGGGTGATTTTCAAAAAGCGCGGAATAAGCATTTATAATGTTTGTTGTTGAGCGGTAGGTCACTTCTAAAATTTCAATAGTTGTATCAAAATCAGCTGAAGCTTTTGTAAAGGCGTTATCAATTGCTCCAGCAAACCTCAATATTTTCTGCTTTTCATCACCAACCATAAAGAAAGTACATATATGCTTCCTATTTATTGCTTTCAATATTTCATATTGAAAAATATTGGTATCCTGAAATTCATCAACAGAGATTTCATAGAATTTGTTTGCTAAAGAGTTGACAATAAATTCATTTTCAGAAATAAGTTTGTAAGAACGATAAAGAATCTCATTGAAATCTATTGCTTGCTTAGTTATTAGAAAGTTATAATAAAGGTTCGCTACATATTCTATAGGTTGATCGTTTGACCACTCTATATTTATATCAAGCTCACCGTCTAATAACTTCTTTATTTTATTTAATTCATCTAAGGGATTTTTACCTAAATCGATATGAGTATTTGTTTCTACAAACTCAATCTTCTCTGCGTAGGTCACAATTCTTGGTCTATGCCAAGCATACAACCAGTTGAATGGTCGAAGGATATACTCCAAACAAAAACGATGAATTGTTCCAACGAAAATATTATTTTCGTTGTTAATGAGACGTGAAGCAATTTCATCTGCCCCCGCATTGGTGTAAGTAATAAGAGCTAATGATTTATGTAGGGGTAAAGAGGTTAATTTATGCAGCGCCCTTGCAACTAAGGTTTTAGTTTTGCCTGTTCCGGGTGAAGCACTAACAATTGTATTACCGGGCAAATCAAATACAACTCTTCTCTGTTTATCATTCAACATTTTTCATTCGGATATTTTTGCTGTTTGCGATGTGCAAAATTGCATCTCTGATATAATCAGGTACAGTAAAACTTTTATCGATTAACAAACTTAATTCCTGTGCAAATCTTCCTTTTTCAATTCGTTTTAAAAGTTCTTGACCCCAGTCTCCGCTTGAATTAAGAAGGTTTCTATACGATAGGGGATGATTTAAGTTTTCAAAGCATTTTTGAAGGTAAGTATAATTAGTATTTGCATTGGGAAATAAATCTACTTCTAATGTCTTGTTTCCTGATAATACTAAAACTCTGTCCTTTACTTGAAGATTTTTAGCATTTGTAACTGCTGTGGTAGAATCTTCATCTTCTTTAAGTTCACCACTATCACCATCAATGATTACAGATGCTGGTATTTCTAAATTACTATCTTGTACAATTTTAAGATATGGTTCAAAATATCTGCAATATATAGGTATAACAGAGATATTGTGTTCTGTAAGGTTTATTCCATAAACTTCTTTAGCTATTGCAGGAATGATAAACTGTTCTGCAATACCTTCAACAAAAATAATGGCTGATGCAAAAAACATTTCGCTTCTTGTAGCATCTAAATACCTCTTCAATAATAGATTTTGCCTTTCATTTAGTAAGTCGTCTTTAAAGGGTGAGAATGCTTTGACTGCATTCTCAATATTTCTATAAAGAATATTTAAGTTTTTATAATTACAGTCACTTGCAATATGAGTAGAATGAGATGTCATAAGAACTTGTGTTGTTTCTAATTCATTCAAATTGGCAAAAAGTATCTTTTGTAATTGAGGATGTAAATGAGCTTCGGGTTCTTCAATAAGTAAAATGTTTATTTCGTGCTGTTTACTTGAATTCTCAAGTTCTGCAATAAATAAACTTAGGTACAAAATGTTCTTTTGTCCTAAGCCCAATATATGAATTGGAATATTATTACCTTTTTCTGGGCTGAAGTACAAATTTAGCTGGCTCCAAGCATCAACATCATAATTTGAAAGAAAACTAATTGCAATAGGAAATGAAAAGTATTCTCCAGAAATTCTTGTTCCTTTTGTCTGAATCGTAGAAGCTAAATCAGGTATAAACTGTAAATTATTTAACTCATTTGAAGAAGTTTTTAGAATTGATTTTACACTCTCAAGTTCATCTTTAGCATTACCTCTTGATTGACAGTATTTACTTAACAATGATTTTGTACTTCCTTGCAAATCAGAATTTATATTTCTAAAAGCATTTATATAGTATAGATTTATTCCTTCTAAATCATTTTGACGCAACTGAGTTAACCTATCAACAATACCTTCTATTGTATCTCCCTCTATCCCCAAATTATTTCCTCCTGCGAACAGACTCCAACTGAAATCATCTATTTGGATTTCATTAGGAATTATTTCGTTCCTATTCAATTTGTTTTTATGAGCATAAATATAGGTTATACGTGCTGTTGTATCACTGGTTTTAATAGAATGGAAAGTGGGGAATGATGAAAGTTCTTCACTAAATAACTCAACTGAAATTAAGACATAATCATCAATTGATATAGCTTTTTTATATCCATGAAAATCTTTTAATTCCAATTTTCTTGCATTAAAAGACAAGTCTTTATCAAGAACCAATCTTATTGCCCAGTACAAATTACTTTTCCCGATATTGTTTTCACCAATTATAGTTTGAAATCCTTTTGAAAAATCAATTGAAAAATCACTGAAATTTCGGAAATTCTTTATAGTTACATTTTTGATATTCATAGTGTAGTTTTAAGTTGTAGAGCTAAAAGCTCATCGGATAGGTAACAGAAATTGAAATTCCATTTAAGGTTAGTTCCAAATACTTAGTTCTTACTATTTCATATATTTCTATAGGTATCAATTTGATATATACTCACAAATGTAAATATAAGGATATTTTAACCTCTCATAGCATATAAAACAATGATTTACAGCTTATTCTTTAGCCGTTATTGCATAATGGAAAACTTTCTTATATAGTAAGATTAGATTCTTCAAATATTCTTTCAAGTTGTTTGATACTACTGCCAAAAAACTTATTTCCCTTGCTTGTTCTGAATCCAGATTCATTAAGCTTCGCAGCTATACTACGATATGTTTCTTTCTGCTTCCTGAGAACTTGGATAAATGAGTAAGCTCTGCGGTTGTTTTCATTTTCAATTGCCTTTACATGGTGCGCATCCCTTCCTTTCTTTCTCATATCGTTTGTGAAGTTCTCAGCTTTCCCAAGTTTATAACCCTGCGCTTTTTTCGCTTGTAATGCTTTCTTTGTCCTCTCCGAAATCATTTCCCGTTCCTGTTGAGCAAGCAGGGCAAAAATTCCGATTGTCATAGTATTTGCGTCCGGGATGTCACAGCACGTAAAATCTACTTTTGAATCCCGTAGTTGAAAGATGAAACTTGCATTTCTCGACAAACGATCCAACTTGGCAATCACGAGTGTAGCGTTATTCGATTTCGCATCCGAGATAGCTTTTTGAAGTTCAATTCTTTTATCATTCTTCCCGGATTCAATTTCTATGTATTCACCAAGTAATACATTGCTCCCACCAATATAATTTTTAACGGTATTCTGTTGAGCTTGTAGTCCTAACCCTGAAGTACCCTGTTTTTGTGTAGAAACACGGTAATATGCTATGTAGTTTCTCATATTTCGCTTTTGTAATGATTCTTAAACGCACGTCCTTAAAGTATTACATAGCAAAAATAAAGTATTTGCGGTTATAAACAAAAACCGATCCCCTGAAATTTTTAGATTGTAACTACAGCTTTTGCATGACGATAAAATAACAGTTATCCCATCTCGTCGAAATATCTTATATTGATTACCAAAATTAAGTAACATTCCTCATTATAGACAGAGACATGAGATTTATTGCCGTTTTTCTGAGTCTTTACATAGTATTTCTTTCATGTATGCCATGTGGCGATATGAAGGACTGTAAGGAATTAAACGGTGATAAAATTGAATTTTCAACTTCTAACCATAGCGATCATCATAACGATACTGAGACCTGCTCTCCTTTCTGTAGTTGCGTATGTTGCGGGCAAACAGTGAGCGTAGGAATATGTAAAACCGAAATTAAATGTACTGTTTATAGTACGACCCCCAAATTCTTTTTCCCTTCTTCTTCTTTCTCCTCTGAATTTCACTCGTCCATTTGGCAACCGCCAAAACATGGTTAATGCATAATGAATCCTTAGGTATCCTGTTACGGATACATAAAACTGTTTATGGTGCTGAAGGACTATAAACTTTCTTTCATTTCATTAACAATCTAAACCATGCTTAATAAGATAATAGCTTTTTCTATAAAGAATAAGCTCATTATAGGGCTATTTATTATAGCCCTAATTGGTTATGGCAGTTACCAATTTACAAAACTGCCCATTGATGCCGTTCCCGATATTACCGACAACCAGGTTCAGGTAATTACCACTGTTCCTTCATTGGGTGCTCCCGATGTGGAACGCCTTATAACCTTTCCTATAGAACAAGCCAACAGCAATATCCCCGGACTGAAAGAAATCCGAAGTTTCTCACGATTCGGGCTTTCATTAATTACTATCGTTTTTGATGATGATGTAGATGTGTATTGGGCAAGACAACAAGTAACGGAACGATTAAAATCAGCACAAGAACAAATCCCCAAAGGACTCGGCTCACCCGAACTGGCACCTGTTACAACCGGATTGGGCGAAATTTATCAGTATGTGATCAGAGCCAAGCATGGCTATGAAACTGTGTACGATGCAACCGAATTAAGAACTATCCAGGATTGGGTGGTTCGGAGACAATTATTGGGTGTAAAGGGAGTAGCGGATGTAAGCAGTTTCGGCGGTAAATTGAAACAGTATGAAATTGCCGTTGATGCCAACAAACTGAAATCATACGGAATTACAATCAATGATGTGTTCACTGCCTTGGAAAAGAATAATGGCAATACGGGGGGCGCATATATTGAAAAGAAGTCAACTGTGTTGTATATCCGTAGTGAAGGATTGATTACGAATACTGCCGATATAAAAAATATCGTAGTAAAGAACACAGCCAACGGAACACCTCTGTTAATGAATGATGTTGCCGAAGTGAGGATAGGAAGTGCAATCCGTTACGGTGCATTGTCATATAATGATGAAGGTGAAGCGGCAGGAGGTGTAGTGCTGATGCTTAAAGGCAGTAATAGTAACGAAGTAATCAAGAATGTAAAAGAACGCATCATTCAAATTGAAAAAACTTTACCCAAAGGAGTAGAAATAGAGCCATTCTTAGACAGAACCAAGATGGTGAACAGTGCAATCAGTACTGTTTCAAAAAATTTGATGGAAGGTGCATTGATTGTGATTTTTGTGTTGGTTCTGTTTTTAGGCAATTTCAGAGCAGGGATTTTAGTTGCCTCCGTTATCCCGTTATCAATGCTATTTGCCGTGATTATGATGAATCTTTTTGGAGTGAGCGGCAATTTGATGAGTTTGGGAGCTTTGGATTTCGGTTTGATTGTCGATGGTGCTGTCATTATTGTAGAAGCAGTAATGCACAGCTTAATGCACAGTAAAAAATCAGAAAGTGTAGGGAAAATAACCCAATCTGCAATGGATAGTGAAGTTAACCATTCGGCAAGCAGGATGATGAACAGTGCTGTATTCGGGCAAATTATAATTCTGATTGTGTACTTGCCGATTTTCACGCTTGAAGGTATCGAAGGGAAAATGTTCAAACCGATGGCACAAACTGTTGCGTTTGCTTTATTAGGTGCATTCATTCTATCGCTTACCTATATTCCGATGATGAGTGCATTGTTTTTGAGTAAGAAAATATCTCACAAAAAAAACACAAGTGATAAAATGATGGACATCTTCATAAATATCCATCAAAAATATTTAGCAAGAATTTTGAACTTCCCGAAAACAATTATCGGGATTTCAGTTGCGCTCTTACTCGTTTCATTATTTGTTTTTACAAGAATGGGAGGAGAATTTATTCCAGCCTTGGAAGAAGGAGATTTTGCTGTGGAAACACGGGTTCTTTCAGGAAGTAATATTACTACAACTGTTGACGCTTGTTTGAAAGCGGCACATATATTAAAAAAGAAATTTCCCGAAGTTCTAAAGGTTGTCGGCAAAGTAGGCAGCGGTGAAATTCCAACCGATCCGATGCCTATGGAAGCCGCCGACCTTATGATTATTCTCAAGGATAGGAGCGAATGGACATCGGCAAAAACATTCAACGAACTTTCTGAAAAAATGAGTGAAGCATTACTGGATGTGCCGGGAGTTACCTACGGTTTTCAATATCCGGTGCAGATGCGTTTTAACGAATTGATGACTGGTTCAAAACAGGATGTTTCCTGTAAAATTTACGGGGAAAATTTAGATACGCTTGCCAAATACTCTGAGTTGCTCGGCGATATTGCGGGGCATATAACAGGTGCAAAAGATATGTATGTAGAAAGTATAACCGGATTACCACAAGTGATTGTTCGGTATAAACGTAATATCATTGCACAATACGGATTGAATATTGAAGATATTAACAATGTGGTAAATACTGCTTTTGCAGGACAAAGCAGCGGTCAAGTATTTGAAGATGAAAAACGTTTTGAGTTGGTGGTTCGCCTCTCCGGTGAACATCGTAAGGAACTGGAAGATGTACAAAATCTCTTAATTTCCACCGGGCAAGGAACGCAGATTCCATTATATCAAGTGGCAGATATTGGTATCGAGGAAAGTGTCAGCCAAATTCAAAGGGATGATGCAAAACGAAGAATTATCGTCGGCTTCAATGTTCGCGGTAGAGATGTTGAAAGTATAATACAGGAATTGCAACAGAAAGTAGATAAACAGCTGCATTTGCCTACAGGATATTACGTTAAGTATGGAGGTACATTTGAAAACTTAGTTGCAGCTAAAAAACGGCTTTCGTTTGCTGTTCCCATTTCTTTGCTCCTTATTTTTCTTCTTCTATACTTCGCTTTCGGTTCTGTTAAGCAGGGATTACTCATCTATTCAGCAATTCCTCTTTCTGCAATCGGCGGTATTTTGTTCTTGGCTGCGAGAGGACTGCCGTTTAGTATCAGTGCAGGTGTAGGTTTCATTGCTTTGTTTGGCGTTGCCGTGCTTAATGGTATTGTATTAATTGCAGAATTCAATCGAGTAAAATTGAGCGGAGAAGCAGATCCGCGAGAAATTGTACTGAGAGGAACGATGGTTCGCCTGCGTCCTGTTCTCATGACTGCTTTTGTTGCTTCTCTTGGTTTTTTGCCAATGGCACTTAGCACCGGTTCGGGTGCAGAAGTACAAAGACCGCTTGCAACGGTTGTAATCGGCGGATTGCTTGTGGCAACCTTCTTAACTCTTTTTGTTCTTCCTGTTCTCTACATTCTGTTTGAAAAGGGGTTTTCCCCAAAGCGACCTCCAAAAGCAGTTATCGCCGCATCTGCAATTGCAGTATGTTTTTTCTCGTTTCAATACGTGAATGCACAAACTCCCATCTCTTTACAGAATGCGATTGATACCGCCTTAAAAAATAATTTGTCTGTAAAAAACGGACAACTAAATGCAC